>NZ_JAUBQS010000127.1:0-5440 GCF_036701355.1 Microcoleus sp. Pol12B3 | reverse complement strand
GGTATTTTATTCATGAGTATAACGCCAGTTTATCTATCAATTAAAACCATTGATTTTCCTTGCTATGCAGGACTACCCTATTGTCGATCGATGCTGACAACATTAATGAAGTTTGACATTGCACAAGTTTAACCTCAAGGCTAAGACGATGCAGAACTTCGTGCATTCTCTCCTACGGCCGCCCCCGAAAGTTTGCAACTAGGCGCGATCGACCTAAACTTGACAATACTGGTTTATGCAGCGTATCACCCGCGATCGTACTCTTTAGGACAACTGATTTTTACGTCGGCGGGGGCTGCGATCTGCCGTGCTACTATTAGTTTAACCCTCAGAGACAATGGTCGTATAGCTAACGGCGGTATCGATACTTCGCCTAGCCAGACTTTCGTCATTAACGTCACCAACCAGCAACCAGTGGCACAACCAGACAGTTACAGCATTCCCCATGACAAGGTATTCAATCTGCCAGCCCGCGGAGTCCTAGCCAACGACTCCGATCCCGACGGCGACGCCTTGACTGCCAAACTGGTGTCCTTGCCAAACAATGGCAAGGTAGTTTTCAACAGCGACGGTTCCTTCAGCTATACTCCCAATCCCGGTTTTGCAGGTTTTGACAACTTTACCTACAGCGTCAGCAACGGGGCATCGCCGTCTCCTCCCGTTCCGGTGAACCTGAATGTCATTAACCAGCCGGTAGTGGGACAGCCAGACAGTTACAGCATTCCCCACGACAAAGTATTCAATCTGCCAGCCCGCGGAGTCCTAGCCAACGATGACAACTTCGACGGCGACCCCCTGACTGCCAAACTGGCATCAGTCCCTAACAACGGCAAGGTAGTTTTCAAGGCTGATGGTTCCTTCAGCTACACTCCCAATCCCGGTTTTGCTGGTATTGACAACTTCAGCTACAGCGTCAGCGATGGGGCATCGCCGTCTCCCCCCGTTCCGGTGAACCTGAATGTCACCAACTTTCCACCTGCGAGACAACCAGACAATTACAGCATTCCCCACGACAAGGTATTAAACCTGCCAGCCCCCGGAGTCTTGGCCAACGACGACGACTTCGACGGCGACCCCCTAACGGCAAAACTGGTGTCCGCCCCCAACAGCGGCAAGCTGAATTTCAATGCTGATGGTTCGTTCAGCTATACTCCGAATCCGGGTTTTGCTGGTATTGACAACTTCAGCTACAGCGTCAGCGATGGGGCATCGCCGTCTCCCCCCGTTCCGGTGAACCTGAATGTCACCAACTTTCCACCTGCGGGACAACCAGACAATTACAGCATTCCCCAAGACAAGGTATTAAACCTGCCAGCCCCCGGAATCTTGGCCAACGACGACGACTTCGACGGCGACCCCCTAACGGCAAAACTGGTGTCCGCCCCCAACAGTGGCAAGGTAGTTTTCAATGCTGACGGTTCCTTCAGCTATACTCCGAATCCGGGTTTTGCTGGTATTGACAACTTCACCTACAGCATCAGCGATGGGGTATTGCCCTCTCCCCCCGTTTCGGTGAACCTCAACGTCACCAAGTTCTTAATCAACCAGCCGCCGCAGGCAAATAGCGACCGTTACAACACTCCTCACGACAAGACACTCAATGTCCTAATTCCCGGACTCCTGGCCAATGACATCGACCCCGACGGCGACCCATTAACTGCAAAATTTGAGTCAGTCCCCAAAAACGGCAAGCTGAATTTCAATGCTGACGGTTCCTTTAGCTATACTCCGAATCCCGGTTTTGTTGGCTTGGAGGAATTCAGCTACAGTGTCAGCGATGGAACTTTCACATCAGCGCCTGTTGTGATAGGTATCAATGTCACCAACCAGCCGCCGCAGGCAAATAGTGACAGTTACAACACTCCCCACGACAAGACACTCAATGTCGTAATTCCCGGAGTGCTGGCCAATGACATCGACCCCGACGGCGATTCCTTGAGTGCCAAACTAGTATCCTTGCCAAACAACGGCAAGATCAATTTTAACCCTGACGGTTCCTTTAGCTATACTCCCAATCCCGGTTTTGTCGGCTTGGATGTATTCAGCTACAGTGTCAGCGACGGAGCCTTCGTGCCTGCGACCAATCAGATAGTTATTAATGTCACAAATCAGCCGCCGCAGGCAAATACCGACAGTTACAACACTCCCCACGACAAGACACTCAATGTCGTAATTCCCGGAGTCCTGGCCAATGACATCGACCCTGACGGCGACACATTGACTGCAAAACTTGAGTCAGTCCCTAAAAACGGCAAGCTGAATTTCAATGCTGACGGTTCGTTCAGCTATACTCCGAATCCGGGTTTTGCTGGTTTTGACGACTTCAGCTACAGCATCACTGACGGGGCAGCCTTCGCGCCTTTTTTCACGACTGTGCCGGTAAATCTAAATGTCACAAATCAGCCACCGCAGGCAAATAGTGACAATTACAAAACCCTGCACGATCGAGTGATAAACGTTCCTGTGGCTGAGGGAGTTTTAGCCAACGATAGCGACTTTGACGGTGATTTGCTGACGGCAACTAAAGTCACAAATCCCAACAATGGCACTCTCGTATTCAATACTGATGGTTCGTTTACTTATACTCCGAATCCAGGATTTTTGGGACCAGATAGTTTTACTTACACTGTCAGTGATGGGGCTGTTACTTCACCAGAAATAGCGGCAAATATCAATGTCACAAATAATCCACCGCTGGCACTAATTGACTATTACAAAATTCTGCACGGTAAAGTCCTGAATGTGCCTGTGGCTGAGGGAGTTTTAGCCAACGATAGCGACTTTGACGGCGATTTGCTGACGGCAACGAAAGTCACAAATCCCAACAATGGCACTCTCGAATTTAATCAGGATGGTTCGTTTACTTATACTCCGAATCCAGGATTCTTTGGACTCGATAGTTTTACTTACACTGTCAGTGATGGGACTGATACCTTACCACAAATTGTGGCAAATATCAATGTCACTAACAATCCGCCGATCGCACAACCTGAGACCTACAGCCTCAGTGCGGGAAAAGTCCTCAGCGTAACAGTGCCGGGAGTTTTAGCGAACGACTCCGACGCGGACTTTGACACGCTGACTGCTGCGGTGACCGCAAACCCGACGCAAGGGTCGATCGCCCTCAACAAAGACGGTTCTTTCACTTATACTCCTAACGCTGGCTTTTCTGGAACAGACACCTTTACCTACACAGTCAGCGACGGAATAGTTAGCTCTGAACCGGCTACCGTGACTGTAAACGTCAACAATAACCCGCCTGTAGCCAATTCAGACAGCTATACTACTGCTTTTAATACGAGTCTCAACGTGACGGGTTTGGGAGTCTTAATCAACGATACAGACCCGGAAAACGACCCGCTGACGGCGATTCTGGTGAAAAATCCGGCTACAGGGTCGATCGCCCTCAACCAAGACGGTTCCTTCAGTTACACTCCGAATGCTGGTTTTGCAGGGACAGACTCTTTTACCTACAAAGCTAATGACGGGAAAGCTGATTCTGCGATCGTCACGGCAAGCATTGTTGTCAATAACCCTCCGACTCCGACTCCGACTCCGACTCCGACTCCCACGGAAACTCCAACTCCCACGGAAACTCCGACGCCCACTCCTGCGGGAACTCCGACGCCCACTCCTGCGGAAACTCCGACGCCCACTCCTGCGGAAACTCCGACGCCCACTCCTGCGGAAACTCCGACGCCCACTCCTGCGGGAACTCCGACGCCCACTCCTGCGGGAACTCCGACACCCACTCCTGCGGGAACTCCGACGCCCACTCCTGCGGGAACTCCGACACCCACTCCTGCGGGAACTCCGACACCCACTCCTGCGGGAACTCCGACACCCACTCCTGCGGGAACTCCGACACCGACGCCCACTTCCACGGACACTCCGACGCCCACTTCCACGGACACTCCGACGCCCACTTCCACGGACACTCCGACTCCGACTCCTGCGGGAACTCCGACTCCGACTCCTGCGGGAACTCCGACTCCGACTCCTGCGGGAACTCCGACTCCGACGGGAACTCCAACGCCAACGGAAATTCCGACTCCGACGGGAACTCCAACGCCAACGGAAATTCCGACTCCGACTCCGACGGGAACTCCGACTCCGACGGGAATTCCGACTCCGACTCCGACGGGAACTCCAGACGATCGCGATTGCATTTGCGAACAGATTAGCCTACCCGCGATCGGTTCGATTCCCGGCCCGAATTCAGTTGATCGCACTTTCAACGGCACTGACGGCGACGACTTCCTCACTGCCAGCAATCTCAACGACGCTATCAACGGTTTCAACGGCGACGACATTCTGCTGGGCGAACAAAGCAACGACAATATTTACGGAGGACGGCCCAACAATATCCCCCTTGGCCCGAATGCAGACAGAGACTTGCTGTTTGGTGGCCGTGGCAATGATTACCTCAACGGCCACGCCGGCAACGATCTCATTTTTGCGGGTAAGGGCGATGATGTCGCGATCGGCGGCAAAGACGATGACTTGATTTGGGGTGACAAGGGCAATGACACTCTGGTTGGTGCTCAGGGTAACGACTGCTTGTTTGGAGGCAGTTTTTACCCGTCTAGCCCTGACTCGAATGGACGCGATTTGCTGTTTGGCGGTGCGGGCAACGACTTCTTGAATGGGGGAAATGCTGCGGATACTCTCAGCGGCGGCGAGGGCAATGATACTGTTTATGTCGGCAAGGGCAATGACGTTCTGGTGGGGGGTACTGGCAACGATCTGTTGTTGGGCGATCGCGGCAGTGATAGCATTTGCGGCGATGACGGGGACGATACTATTTTAGGAGACAGTGCGATCGACTTTAACGGCGGGCCAGATTCCCTCTGCGGTGGTGCTGGCAATGATTTGATGTTTGGCAACGGCAGTAGTGACAAGCTATGCGGCGAGGAGGGCAACGATACTGTCTATGGCGGTAAAGGCGACGATTATCTGATAGGGGGTTTGGGCAATGATCTTCTCAGCGGCGGCATTGGGCGCGATCGCTTTGTTTTAACAGCAGGTGAAGGCAGCGATCAAATTACTGATTTCATAAAAGGTGAAGATTTGCTGGTGTTAGCGGGCGGTCTAACTTTTGGTCAACTTAGTATTACTCAAAACGCTAATGCAGCTTTCATCAGGATTGGTGAGAACGGTCAATTGTTGGCTGCTTTAAATGGAGTTCAAGCTAGTGCGATCGGTGTGAATGATTTTACTATCTTCGGGTAAGCACAAATTAATTAACTAAGGTGCAATGGCACTGAAAAAGTGAGCAAAAAAATCTGTAAGGCAATATATATAGCAAAACCATTTGATTTGTAAATAATCGATTCAATCATCACAAGCGTTTCAGGTTATTCTACCCCACATTCCGCAGATATTTAAGCAGAGAGAAAGGAAGATAGATTCGGCAACACAAAACCCCCAAACGATTGCT
>NZ_JAUBQS010000126.1:0-5461 GCF_036701355.1 Microcoleus sp. Pol12B3 | reverse complement strand
TTAATTAATCCGAAACATCTTAAAAACTGGTTTACTAATTGCTGCTACTGTACCTCATAACATCCGGAAGTGCTGTAACTGTTGACTCGATTTGATTATGCCGATGCAACCGGAAAGGATATCACATCAAACTTGGCATCGTATAGAACCCATTTGAGATATTTTTGCCAATCGGGTAGGATAGCTAAAAGTGGTGGATTAAAAGCAGAGGGGGGAGTGAATGGGGTATTCTAGCGACGTAACAGACAAAGAGTGGGAAATAATCGAGCCATTATTACCGCACAAAAAGAAAACAAGACCCCCAGTGTGGACAAAGCGGCAAATTCTCAACGGGATATTGTATCAACTCAAGAATGGTTGCAACTGGGCAGACTTACCCAAAGATTTTCCACCCTATTCAACTGTCTTCTGGCATTACAAACAGTGGTGTGAAGATGAGAGCTTAGACAAAATCATGACAGAATTACATGGACGAGTGCGGGAACAAGTAAAAAAAAAGCCTCAGTGGACAACTCTAATCATGATTGACTCACAAGCGGTGAAAAACACCTGTAATGCAGGGATTGAGTCGAAAGGGTTTTGTTTTTACAAGACGACAAATGGGATTAAAAGACATCTCGCAGTTGATATATTGGGCTTTCCCTTCTTTACCGACTGCACCAAAGCCAGCGTATCTGATGACCAAGGGTTGATTGAAATGCTAACCCAAAATATCGATTACTTCAAATCTAAACCGCTGGAACTGCCGAAGATTACTATCTTGGTAGATCATGGTTATCATCCTGAAAAACTGACGAGTTCCTTGGAGCAGATTTATCCTCAAATTATGACCAAGATCCAGTTTGAACTCTCGGCCAAACCATCAAAAGCTCAAAAGGAGGCTTTCATGACAATCGGGATTTGTTCCGGTTGCAGCTAGATGGGTGATTGAAAGATCGAATGCTTGGGTAGAGCGATGCAAGAGTTTAGTCAAAAATTTTGACCGCACACTCGAAGCTGCCAATGCCAAGCTCAAGCTTTGTTTTATCAGATTGATGCTCAAACGACTTGCTGCTTCAGTTACCCCCTAAAAAGATATCAAATGGGTTCTATAGGTCGTCGGTTCAAACCCCCACTTCGATCGACAAAACCCGCCTAATTAAGCGGGTGTTGTAGTTTTCCTCAATATTTTCACTCTTTGGCAATAATTAAACAATCACTCTCAACCTTAGACAGCATATCTGGAAAAGCTGATGTATAGTTCCCATCTTTGTCTACAATCCTGCGGAGTGTATATCCGTTGTCAGGAGGTCTGCCGAAAAACGAGTTTGTGCGATGCCAGATATCTCCATTCGGAGTTTTCGGATCTCGATCGATCAAAAAATCTACAAGCCACTGTGGCACAGACCATCCAAACACTATCGGCGTGATGTGCCCGTGCTGCAAAGTTGCATCCGAGAATCGGAACAAGTAGCTGAAGCGAGAAAATTTGACTAAATAAATTAACGTCCGTCCCGCCATTGATGAATGAAATGTCCAGATAACAGGGTCAAAAACGCGCAGCAATAACGTCCGTTCGGCAGCATTCCAGTCTGAATTGTACATCGTCAGACAATCGTCTGGTAAAACATTCCCGTCCATAAAAAAGATACCTTGCAGGGCTTCGGGTAACTCTGCGGGATGTTCTACTTTCATCCAAGTCGCGATGTCTTTTAGTTGCTTTTGTTCGATTAACATGGTATTACTTATCCTCAAAATAGTTGTGCTTTGGTTTCCTATTAGATACCCCCTTGATCTCTTAGTTGATCGCTCAATAGTTTATGTGGCGTGCGGTTTCAACTCACATCTTGCATCATTGGCAATAAGTTTTTCAAGGGCGGGACACCCCACAATAAACTTGATGTCTTGTGGGGTGTCCCGAAAAGCCTGTTAAGCGAGAAGGGTGCAATATCTCCGTCTCAACCGCTGTCTGATGCGAGCTTTTGGATTGATTACCGCCGCAAGTTAGGCTCAGAGTTTCGCCGCACTTTGCCTACCGTACTCACGACATCCACTAGCATCTTGAGTGCGATATCTTTAGCTGGGCAAATCCGTCCCGCACTCCGATCGCCCACCGAATGAAATCCCATATGAAAAGGGCACAAATTCTCCCGCTTAGGGTTGAATTCGTATACCGTAGAGCCCCAGAAACTCTCGTTTAGCAGCCCCAGGCTGAGCGGTATCAGTACCTTGGTTCCGGCGGGGAAGGTGCGCTCTTTGCCCGCTACCGTTGCGGTGAAAGGCTCTGTCGCGACTCGGTGGGTGGCGCTGACGGGGGCCCAGAGGCGGGCGCATTCCAGGAGGAAGAGCTCGATCGACTGGCGATCGTCCAAATCGAGCTGATCCCAAAAATCAGTCGGGTTAATTTCGGCCGTCTGCTGTCCTTTATAGGCGGGGAGAGGGCGGTATCCCATTGCCGTGTAGCCTAGGTGCAGGGGGCCTTGCAGTCCCGCTATGCCCATAATTGATGTCATCAGCTTTGCCAATTCCCGCTTAGTCATGCCGTTGTTTTCCGAGCTCTCCTCGAAGTCGGCTAAAGCTGGGGAATTCTCATAGATAGTCGCTGCACGCTCGATTAGAGCGGACAAATCCCCGTGTCCAAAGAGGTTCAGGCTTTGCAGCAGGTTGCCGATGACGGCGAAGTAGTGCAGCGGGCTTTGGCGGGTGTAATGCAATTCGGTGAGAAGTTCGATCGACTCGGAATTGTCTGGATTAATCCCAAAGATGACGTAGTGCAGGTATCGGACTAAAAATCCCATCCAACCCCGCTTGACATCGGTAAAAAACGCTCCCCCCGCACCGTGCGACATCTCGGCATAATCTGCGGCTAGCCGATCGAGCAACCGCCTGCTGATTTCGTCTCCCTGGCGATCCGCTGTCGCACTGTTGAAGAGATATTTCTGCATACAGCTTCGGAATGCTGCGTGGTTGCTGCTACCATCAGTTTCGCGATCGGACAAAGACAGTAGAAAAAGGTTCCTACCGCCAACATCTTGGTTGGGGGCGTTATCGGGATCGAGTACAGAAGTACCAAGCCGCCATCCGCGCGCCTGGGGCGATGTGAGTGCTTTTTCCAGGGTGTCAAACTCTCCCATCACGACTTGCCCCGCGCAGCAAAAGTTGGCTCCGAAAGCCAGCCGTTTTATCTGCAAATAGGTGGGTTCGTTGGCAATCAAACCCTCAATCAGGGCGATCGGCGGTAGCATCGTTTTGCTGAGACTTTCTTCCGGGTTTTGCAAAGCCCAAGCCTGAAACTCGTTCAGGGCCGGGTTCATCAGCGATGAGAAAATAGTATCTAAATTTAGGTTCATCATAATTCCTCCGAGAATCCCTCGCCATAACCCGCTTTGCAGTTAGCAGCAAGAGGGTATTGAGAAGTAATAGAGCGGGATTGAATACCCGCTTCATTGCCAAAATCACTCAGTATAACTATAGCCATTTTTGTTTGTGTACGCCGTGGCAATATAGACATAGTTTTACTGAATATGTCTGCGCTCAAGTCTAGCCTTTTTCCGGAGATTGAGTGAAATTTCTGGGGGGGTGAGAAATAGGCTTAGGAAATAGACTGTATAATGGTTGCAGCTTGTATGCCTTGTTGATAAAAGCGGCGTTTATTTCGAGTTAACTTGATTAACTTTTCCACCTGATCCGAATATTGTTCGAGATAATTAACCCACTTTTCTCCATCTAAGCCAACACCAAATGTACTCCGTTTTCGATATCGTTTTTTAGGTTTTTAACGCCGACATACATATTTTATTAACTGCTTTTTCTCAATATCAGTGCCTTCAAATATTGCCGAACTGTAGGCGAGTTTCACGAGCAGAATTATGTTAATCAGTCGGTTTCCTTTTAAGCTAGTTCCTGTCATATCGTAGCCTCCTGTTTTATAATCTCCGAACATTTATTCAATGCCCATCCGTTGTTTGTAAGCATCGATAGCTGCCGGCAATGACCCTAAACCCGTGAGAATAAACCATGCTCGATCAACCTTCCATGCCCTATGGTTTCTTTTCCACTTGCAAGCAACATCAAATCCCGTGGCAGGCCGAGTTTTTCTCACTCTTTTACCTTGAAAATATAAAGAGGTTCCTGGAACTATTCTTAATTCATCTAACCGTTGCCAAACTAAATGTTCTATTTCGATACAATAATTCCTCTTCAGTCTTCAGCAAAAAGACACACCCTTTTCCTTCAGCCAGAATCCTTGCGTCTACCGAACAAAATTCACGGTCTCCTAAAACGATGAATTTATCTTCTGAAAATAATGGTCAAACTTGCTGTAGATTTGTAGTTTGTTCCTCGAAGTTGCTGCTGCCCAATTTGGGCAACAATGACCAGTATAACGGAATTGCTCTTCGCTCCCAGATTAAGCTAACCATGAACAGATTAATACACCCCCATTGACTGCGAGCGATGGATCTTGATAAGCGATTACCAACACGGCAATAAGTGGTCAACCAATAAGTAATTAATGGGAACCAAATTAATTCGATCGCCCGAGTGAGATAAATCTAAAAATCTTTGTAATTTTCGTCGCCGACTTTCCGCTGTAATTAGACACGGAAATAGTCGGGACAGCCGTTCTAATCTCACTTGTTTTTCAGATTGCATCAAGGATAGCAAGGTTGTCATCACCAAAAACTGAGATGGCGTCAGGTATTTTTGTAAATGGGTCTGGTAGAATGTTAGTATCATTATTTTTTTGGATAGGCAAGCGTGTAATAATTCTGCTGCCTATCTTTTTTTACCACAAGTTGGCTCAATCCTTACTAACTCTGGGTTTGGGGCGGGTTGTCACCCCCCAGATTCTACCCAAGTTCTTAAACCATAAAAATTACCTACTTCTCTGGGTGTAATTTTGGGAAATTTACTCATTACATACCAAGTAGTGTTTTTGGGCAGCTCCTCTTTATCAGTTGTGATTGGCTAATATTTAATTTCCGGATTATCACCACAAATAATCTCTCTTATATATCTGTCTTCCGAGCTTAAACCTGAGAAGACACGTTTGAATGTTTGCCACTTTGAATATTTGACTTTCGCGTCTGTAACTCCCCATGATTTGTGGTTATAGCGAATTACCAAAATAAAATTTAGATTCAATTCCTCTAGTATTTGAATTAAATTTTTACTGCTCTATCCGTATAAACTATCTGCTAGGACAAAATTAAATTTAAATCCCATCGCACGCAATTGTTCGATCATTTTCGCTGCAATTTCAGGTTGAGTTAGGTATTGATCTTCTGGTTGCAGTCTTTCTCTCGGTTTATCAACTTCAAATAATAGAGGAAAAGTCAAGCCATATCAAACACCATACGCTGTAACTGCAACGATACCCAGGGTAAACGCATCTTAATTTCAAGCTAAAACATGATAAGATGAAGTATTTAGGTAAATCAAGTGCGTAATTCATAGGTGCGAGCGATGGCGAAAGGGTTTA
>NZ_JAUBQS010000125.1:0-5465 GCF_036701355.1 Microcoleus sp. Pol12B3 | reverse complement strand
CAATTTGAGGTTGATGAATCTGCGATCGTCACCGGCGCTGTCACCTTAGCCTATGCGGCTTACCAATATTGGAAACACCAGTAACTATGTCAGGATCGAAAATACACAAGCTTGTAGGGTGCGTAATGGCATAACGATTTTAGATTTTAAATTTAGGTCTAGGGTGCGTCTGGGATAAAATTTGCTCGGTGTAAAGTTTATTTGCGCCTACCTACTTAACAGAATTCTGGCAACTAAACCACCTTATCTTCCGGAATCCCGCTCTAGCAGCCGCCAAATGTGCTAACTTACAATCAAAAATCCCCCATTTTCAACTATCGCGAGACAGATAACCGTGTTCGCTCAAGCACCTCCCACTCCCAATTACAAATGGTTTAGCTGCGTTTCTAGCACTGTTTTCACCGCATTGTGCCTGTTGCCCATTTTCAGCGCTGCGGGATACGCCCAAACTCCCCAAAATAGACCGATCAAAATTGGCGTAGTGCAGCGGTTTGGTACCAAAGCAACCGACAAACTGACGCTGAAAGCATTACCGGGCGACAGCTTAACTTTGCGTTACAAAACTCCTCAAGGCATAGAAACCAAAACTGCTGCTAGCATCAAGTTAGAAATAGCCCCGAAACCACTGGAAACGCCTGCAGTAGAAGAACGAGTGGTACTAAGTTCTCACCGCAGTTTTGAGAGTGCTGAAGACAGCGCCAATCAGTGGCGAACCCAGGGAATAGAAGTAGAAATTGCTCAACCTTTGCGCTGGCAAGTTTGGGCAAAAAGAGATGTTTATAACTCTCCTTTGGTGCGGCGCTGGCTGTTGCAAAGTTTGCAAGCTCAAGGGAACAGAACAGCTTTTTTGGATTCCAAAGTTTTTAAACAAGTACCCCAAGCATTTTGGGTTTTAAACGGCTTTCGTTTCAACCGCAATGAGTTGGATGTGACGGCGGGGAAAAATGTGATTGAGGTATTGGAACAAACCACCCACGAGGCGACAGCTACTGAACCAGAAAAAGCAATTCAACAAACTCGCCGTTATGGCGGCAATTTGCGGCTCCAAAAAAATGCTTACGGCACTTATACTTTAGTGAATGAAGTGCTGACCGAAACTTACTTGCGGGGTGTTGTTCCTCACGAAATTGGGGCTTTTTCGCCTTACGCTGCAATTGTAGCTCAAACTATTTTAGCGAGAACCTACGCCCTGAGAAATTTGCGCCGTTTTGCTGTGGATAATTATGAGTTGTGCGCTGATGTTAACTGCCAAGTTTATCAAGGTTTGACGGAGGTTTACCCGCAAAGCGATAAGGCGATCGCCCAAACGAGCGGTTTGGTGCTAACTTACGAAAATCAGTTAGTAGACGCGCTCTATTCCGCCTCTAGCGGCGGCGTGACAGCCTCTTTTAACGATGTGTGGCAGGGCGCGGAACGTCCATATTTGCGATCGATCGTCGATTCCCCTAACAATGTCTGGGATTTGTCCAAGCAGAGTTTGTCTGACGAAAACAACTTCCGCCGCTTTATCAGTTTGGAAAAAGGGTTTAATGAAGAAAAAGAAGACACTTTTCGGTGGCGCGAACCCGCTTCTTTGACCGCGATTGGTGGATTTCTCAAACAGTATCTTCAGAAAAAACAGCACCCGCTGGCTAATTTTAAAACTGTCACTCAGGTTGAAGTAGTGGAAAGGTCGCTTGCAGGTCGAGTTTTGAAAATGAAGGTTCAAACTGACTTGGGCCCCATCGATATCGACAAAGACGAGATTCGCAATGCTTTTTACCCGCCGATCAGCACGCTTTTTTACCTAGAACCAATTTACAATCCCGACAAAACTCTCAACGGTTATGCTTTTGTCGGAGGCGGTTTCGGACACGGGGTGGGAATGAGTCAGACTGGTGCTTACAATTTGGCTAATTTGGGCTGGAACGGATCTCAAATTCTGGGCTTTTATTTTCCCGGCGCTCAAGTTGTGCCCCTCAGCGATGCCATTACATTTTGGCGCGAATAGTTTATCAGACTCTGCTTCATAGTCGGCGATTTTCCTAGCCCCTAAACAAACTTTCGTCTCTCTCGCTTGAGACTAAATATTAGTCCTAAAACTTTTAGATTTTAGACTTTGGATTCTAGATTGGTTTCACAGTTAATCTAAAATCTGCCATCTAAAATCTAAAATTATTGGGTCAGCTATCTGCTCAAACAGCTACGAATTCATAGATGGGAGTGAGACATTGCTGACGGCTTGGTTGCAGTGTTAGACACAGAAACCCGGTTTCTTAACATAATTGCGCTATTTCAGCTTAATTTTGGAAAGGAGAAACCGGGTTTCTTAGGGTATCACGCAGAGCGTCCTTTCTTAGTAGAGCGATTCTTCTTGGTGAGTTTCGATCGTACAGTCAGACTTGGGATAGGCGACGCAGGTGAGGACAAATCCGGCCTCGATTTGGTCGTCGTCTAAGAAAGATTGGTCGGATTGGTCAATTTCGCCTTTCGTGATTTTGCCGGCGCAGGTGGAGCAAGCACCAGCGCGACAAGAGTAGGGGAGGTCCAGTCCTGCTTCTTCCGCAGCATCGAGAATGTAAGTATCGTCATCAACGTCAATGGTCTGGTTAATTCCTTCGGCTTCGCTGATGAGGGTAACTTTGTAAGTTGCCATGCACTAATCCTCTCAAAAATTCAACAAGATTTATAATTTTTCCTAATGCAACCTTCAAGGCTCTATTAGCTTTGAGGTTAGCTCTTAGGTTTGTTCCCTCTATGATAGTAGGGGATAGAAGGGAGGTTGACACACTTAGTTACAAAACATTTGAATGGGATTAGTTATAACTTTTTCTAATTTCATCTTGATTACTTATACCTATGTTGGGTTCAGCCTTGTGATACTGTTGCCGCAAGACTTGCGCTAAACCACCGGGTTTCTAGGAAAAATCCTATTTTGATCCCTACAGCACAAAAACCGGCTTGTTGGTATGCGGTGTATCGATCGAGTTTCAGCAAGGCCGGCTACAAGGTAAGCTCCGGCAGGCGGTCAAATGTATAGTTAGATCGCATCAAGACTTGGGTGTTGAAGGCTCGATCGAATAAATCGCACCACAACCACAGCTTAAAATCTGCGCGGTAGAACCCTAAAGCCCTGCACCGCAAGTCTGTAACTATCTAAAATCTTAAATCTCAAATCCCATGACTAATATTGATACTCGCTTTGGTTTTTCGGTTAATTCTCCAATTCGCGTGGGGATTGTGGGTACTGGTTTTGCCGCTAAGTTGAGGGCCGAGACAATTCAAGCTGATGGGCGATCGCACTTGGTAGCGGTTGCTGGGCACACCCCGGAGAAAACCGCAGCATTTTGTCAAGGCTTTGGGGCAGAAGCTGCGGTTTCCTGGCGCAAGCTGGTAGAAAGAGACGATTTAGATTTGGTGATTGTCTGTACGGTGAATCGGGATCACGGGGCGATCGTCCTGGCGGCGCTAGAAAATGACAAGCACGTTGTGGTGGAATATCCTCTATCTTTAGACGTATTTGAAGCAGAAAGGGCGATCGAACTTGCCACCCAAAAGCAAAAACTCCTCCACATCGAACACATCGAACTGTTAGGCGGTTTGCACCAAGCAATCAAAGAATCTTTGCCATTAGTCGGTAAAGTTTTTTACGCCCGCTACCTTACTATGACTCCTCAACATCCAGCGCGACAGCGGTGGACTTATCAACATTCCCTCTTTGGGTTTCCGTTAGTTGGTGCAATTTCGCGACTGCACCGATTTACCGATTTGTTCGGGGAAGTGACAAGCGTTAACTGTCAAGCTCAATTTTGGGACACTCAGCCGGATTTCTACAAAGCTTGTTTGTGCAACGCACAGTTGCGCTTGGCCAATGGAGTTGTCGCTGAAGCTGTTTATGGAAAGGGAGAGACTTTTTGGCAGTCAGAAAACATTTTTACCATCTACGGAGAAGCAGGAACGCTGGTTTTCACTCCAGAATCCGGTCAATTAATTCAGGGAGAAAATCGCCGCAATATCCAAGTAGGAACGCGGCGCGGTTTGTTTGCCAAAGACACCGATATGGTGTTGGAATATTTATCAAACGGTACACCTTTGTACGTGGATAAGGCTAGTAGCTTGTACGCTTTGAAGGTGGCAGATGCTGCGAGGCGCTCTAGTGAGACTAGGCAAAATATAGCTGTTGGTAATTAACCATTGGAGATGATAATTTTGCAGTAAGGAATTCAGTCCTCAGTTGATGCTTTTAGTCAATTAGGATTCTTCGTGCTTACTACGAACAACTTTTATTTATGTGTGATGCTAATATATCGAGGTTGATTTTTTACTCGCTCGATCCAACTTTGAATTGCTGGAAATCTCGTTAAATCAAATCCGCCCTCGCCCGCAACGTGAGTGTAAGCAAATAAACCGATGTCAGCAATAGTATAGCGATCGCCAACAAAAAAAGCATGGTTTTCTAAATGCTGTTCCATCACCCCCAAAGCAGTATAACCCGGTGCTTGTTTTTGTTGGAGTGCTTCTCGATATTCCTCAGCTTTTCCTGTCATATACCAAAAACGAGAAGTAGCAATAAAAGGTTCATGGCTGTACTGTTCAAAAAATAACCACTGCATGACTTGAGCGCGTTCAAATTTATCAGTGGAGAAAAACTCAGTTGTTTCGCTCAAGTAAAACATAATCGCATTCGATTCAAACAAAAAATTATCTGGTTCTATTTCTAAAACAGGAATACGCCCGTTAGGATTTTTAATCAAAAATTCAGGGGTTCGACTTTCTCGTTTTATAATATCAATTTCTAGCCGCTCGAAGGGAATATTAAGCTGAGTTAAAAGCAAGCGGATTTTGTAGCAATTCCCAGAGGGAGAATATTCGTAAAGTTTCAACATGAGTATTTTTTTATATACCGCCAAGAACAGTGAACACGCAGAGTTAAGAAAGAAGAAGAAAAAAAGGAGAAGTTCACAACTGATTATTGTAGCTATTGGGGGATAAGAGCAGCATTGCTACGTTCAGAAGTAATATGGGTTAGGTGCAACCCAGAGCATCCTAAATTCATCAATATTGGAGAATCAATGAAATTATACTGGAAAAATCCTCCCTTAAATAGCGTTAGGTAAGGATCGCGGAAATGGAAGACGCTCTTCAATATACTTACACAGAGAAAATTATTTAGGATTGCTCTAGATAGAGAAAATCATTTAGGATTGCTATAGGTAATGCTTTGTCATTAATCTTGGCATTACCAGCACCTTTATTGGCGGGCATGGGATTTGCGGCAGTTTTTGGTGGCGCTGCCAATACACCGATCGCTGCAACTTTAATGGTAATTAAATTTTTTGGAATGAAATCTGGGGTGTTTTTGGCGATCGCTTGTGTGATGAGTTACCTTTTTTTATGTCATGCTGGCATCATTTGTGACAAGTTAAGAAAAAGTGCAAATTGTCAAGGGGGGTAGACAAAAGAAGGTATAATAGGCTAAAACATAT
>NZ_JAUBQS010000031.1:37320-74078 GCF_036701355.1 Microcoleus sp. Pol12B3 | reverse complement strand
CAATCACCAAATCCGATTAGCAATTCTGAAGGCTCAACCGCCTCTATTTTCTCCATCCTTTACATAAAAGCACTACCGACGGGGAGATAATTGCTCATCATTTTTGTGGATGGAGGCTCATCTCAGAAACCGGGTTTCTTCCCTTATTTCTCGTACTCAACCCAAATTGTCGCAGAAACCCGGTTTCTCGCCACTTGGGCGACCGTTCTGGATCTAGATTCAAGGATTGAGAATAGGTGTAAGATCTAGAAGAAATCCGGGAAGTACATCTTCACCCGAAAGTGTAGGCGGTTGGTCAAAAGAGAAATTAATTACTTCTGCTACATCTTCAGACAACCGATAGATTTCTACTAAAGGCGTTTGGGGGTCAATTAGCCAACCTAAGCGACAGCCGTTAGTTCGATAATACCGCATTTTAGCCCGCAATGTTTCTAGGGAATCAGTTTGCGATTCCCTACGGGATAGCTTCGCTTCACGCAATTCAATTACAAAGTCCGGGCACAGGGGAGGAAATTTGCGCTTATCTTCTGCGGATAATGCTTCCCAACGTTCTAGGAGTACCCAAGCAGCATCAGGGGAACGCTTCGCACCGTTGGGTAATTGAAAGACAGTGGAAGAGTCAAAGACTTTTCCTAATTGAGTCTGACGATTCCACAAACCGAGTCCCAGGTTTAGATCGGAATTTCTGATGCCGCTTTCGCCGCCTGTTGGAGGCATAATAATTAGTTCTCCTTCGGGGGTTTGTTCTAATCGCCACTCTTCATTAGCGATGGACAATTGATAAAATTGTTCGTCGGTTAAAGCGACGGCGGCAGGTAGGTTGAGAGTTATAGTTTCCATCGTTGATATTATCGCCAACTAGGTTGGTTTTATTATAGATCGCACTTTCTGACAATTTGCTCAAAAAGATCGCATTCAACAGTAAAACAGGTATCTCTGCTTTACCTCGAAGGCTAGATCCCCCTAAATCCCCCTTAAGAAGGGGGACTTTGAATCGAACTTTTGTCCTCTCGTTAAGAAGCGGGAATTTGTATTTGACTTTTGTCCCCCCCTTTTTAAGGGGGGCTAGGGGGGATCGAGACTTTGCCACAAAACAAATGAGATTAATCTCTCATAAATCTATCTCGCACAATCATCCCAGGAACCGGGTTTCTTCCGATATTTCTCGTACTCAACTGAACATTGTCCATTGTCCCAGAAACCCGGTTTCTCGCCACCTAACGAGAGAAATTAGATGGCAAATCCGCGATAATTTATCACAATCACCCGCGCCAAAGTCCCCGCGCTAACCCACAAGTCCGCCGGGGGTTGAAAACCCCCGTCTCATAGCAAAAGTCCTCTCAAAGAGGACTGAAAGACACATTTTTGAATAAGCATTGCAATATCTCCCCAGTCGGTTTCAACCGACTTTCGCTATGAGACAGGGGTTTTAACCCCTGGCGGACTGTTTATTTAACTCTAAATATAACTACTAGCTTGACGGGTGAACATTGAGCAGTAAATTCCGTTTGATGCTATCAATTCGTCGTGAGTTCCTATTTCTGCTATTTTACCGTTTTCCATGACGGCGATTCGATCGGCAATTTTTGCTAATCCCAATCTGTGACTGATGACTATGGTTGTTTTCCCGGCGGCTATTTGGCGGAAGATGCTGTAAATTTCGTGTTCTGTCTTGGGGTCGAGGGCGGCGGTTGGTTCGTCAAAAATTAGCACTTCGGCTGTAGAAAGCCGCATTAAGGCGCGGGCGATCGCAATTCTTTGCCACTGTCCCCCCGATAAGTCTATGCCGTCTTCTAATTGTTTCCCCAACGGTGTCTCTAAACCTGTGGCAAGACTATTGACTTTTGCGCTAATTCCTGCTTCGGAAATAGCTTCGTTAATGGCGGTGTCATCTGAGAGTGAAAGCAAGTCGCCGAAACCGACGTTTTCGCGGACTGTGGAGGGGAAACGGGCGTAATCTTGCATGACGACGGCGATGCGCGATCGCACGTATGCTAGAGGGTACGATCGCAAATCTTTGCCGTTCCAGGCGATCGTACCACTTGTCGGGTCGTACAGGCGGCCGAGGAGTTTGCCAAGGGTGGTTTTACCCGCGCCATTTTCACCAACAAGCACTAGCATTTCACCCGGATTAATCGTTAAGTTGATATCTTCAACCGTGCTTTTATTACTACCGGGATAGCAGAAAGATAGATGCTTAATCTCGATGCCAATTTTATCTTTTGTGGGGCGGGAATCTTGCCCGTCTTCTGGTAAACTAGGCAGGCGAGATGCTACATCCCCAAGCGGAGACTGCAATTCTGGTTTGAGTTCCAACAGTTGAAAAATTGGACTAACGCTGAGAGAGATATCGTACAAGTTAGTAGAAGTGCTAATCAGTATTTGCAAACTTTGCTTTACTTGAACAATCAAACCAGAATAGAGTGCTAAATCGCCCAAAGTATAGCGACCACCCAAAGCTCCCATTACTACATAAATAAATGGCAAAGCCACTCCTATTCTACTAAACATCGACCATAAAAGTACAACAATAGCTCCCTTTTTTCGGATTTGCTGCATCTCGCTAAAAAATTGCAAAAACTGACCCTGCCAGCGTTTGAGCCAAAGTTCTTGCAACCCAAACAAACGCAATTCTTTAGCATATTCTTCGCCCGTCAAGACTCTACTGGATAAGTTCATTTCGCGGGTGATTTTAGCTTGCTTTCTTTGAACTCTCCAGATGATTCTGCTATATTTTCTTTGGGTATAAATTGAGGGAGATGATGAGATCAACATCAGCACTGGCACCCACCAAGCTATCGCAGCAGCAAGACCTATCGATGGAATAAATATAAAAATTCCCGTGATGGTCATGCTGATGGTAAATGCTAGTTGCTGTATTTTGGATACTCCGGTTTTGGCTAGTTCTACTATATTTAATAGTTCGGGGTTTTCAAAGAGGGCAATATCGTCAAAATTGGCTACTTTTTCGAGGACTTTTCCTTCGACAAAGCCTTGAACGCGATCGCGCAAAGATGTCGCGACAAAAGAGTTCATTGTGTCTAGGGCATCGCCGACTAACTTGAGACTTAAGACTCCGGCAATACTCCACAGCAATATTGGCCGGGAAAGCATCAAAGCAAAGGGCTGTGCTGTTTGGGTTTGCGATAGCAACCGAGATACTTCATCAATGATTAATTTATCTAAAAAAAGCACGGCAGAGGGGGCAGCACCGCTGATAATGTTGAGTATTATTAAATTGCGGAGTTCAATTGGTGCGGCTTTGATTATCAGGCCCAAGCTGCGCCACAGAGCTTGGAAGGTGGTAATTTGAATGGGTTGCATAATTCAATCGCCATAATTTTATTTATTCATCTCCTCCTACTGTATTATAACAGTAGTTGTCAAGTAATATAGTTTGCTAACAATTAGGCCGGCAGGGATTTAAATCCCTGTCTCATAGCTAAAGTCCTCTAAAGAGGACTGTTGGTTAATATTTAGAATTTGAGTTTGTTAGCTTCGTTTAAACAGGAGTGCTGCTCAATATGTACAGGATTTACAACATCGGGAGCATCTCATATTTGTAAAAACACTTTTTATGGCTCCTGCCTTCTTCCTCCTTCCTCCTGCCTTCTGCCTCAAAACTCCTGCCTCAAAACTCCAATTTCTAGCTTGCTGCTTTCATTGAGATGCTCCCTTTACATCAAGTCTGCTAGCCTATTTCTTCAGTCCACTTCAGTGGACTTGAGCTGTGAGACGGGGGTTTTAACCCCCGGCGGGTTAGTGGGAAAGCGGCAAATATCAAACTATCCAAATGTCAAACGCCGCGCCGTACCGTCATCTGTAAATCGCTGTTCGCCAACGCCAACAACTTCCACAATAACTTCGCGTTCTGATATCGAAAATTGACCCTCGCGCGCGGCAATTTCAACGATGATTTTTTCCCCTTCCAAATACACCTTGTAATTAGTCGTAGACCACACACCTTTTTCATGTTCAAAACTGTGTCCGTCGTCCTCATAAAGCGTCCATTCACCGCTTCCGGGCCAAATTCGCATTTTTAATGACCCAAGCGGTTCTTCGCTGACAAATTGCCTCACAGGTGCGATCGCAATTATGCCCCCTCCCCGCACGTAAAGCGGCATTGTCTCCAAAGGTGCATGGGCTAAAATGTGCGTCGGGCCCTGATAGCATTCGCCCGTCCACCAATCGTACCAAGTTCCCTCCGGCAAATACACAGCGCGGTGTTCAACTCCCGGCCGGTAAATAGGTGCAGCCATCAGCGACGGGCCGAGCAATACTTGATCGTAAAGGTGATAAGTTGCCCGATCGCGCGGAAATTGATATAGTAGCGGTCGCAAAATCGGTGTTCCAGTCGTCGCTGCTTCCCAAAACAAGGTGTAAATATAAGGCAACAACTGATAGCGCAAATTCATGTATTCGCGGCAAATCTTCTCAGTGCGAGATCCAAAAACCCACGGTTCGTGCTGCGCCGTACTAATCGCCGAATGACCGCGCATCAAGGGATACAGCATTCCCACCTGCATCCACCGCGCGAACAGTTCAGCCGTTGCATTCTCCGCAAAACCGCCGATGTCGCAACCGACAAACGCTACCCCGGAAAGCCCCATGTTGCAAAGCATCGGTAGCGACATTTCTAAATGATCCCACAGCGATTGATTGTCACCCATCCATACCGAGGAGTAACGCTGAACGCCCGCAAAACCCGATCGCGTCAGCACAAAAGATCGCTCGCCCGATCGCACTTTTTGCAGCCCCTCAGCACAAGCTTTCGCCATCATTAAACCATACAAATTGTGCGTTTCCGCGTGGGTGGCGCCCTCGGATGCCGGGCCTTGCGGTGCATCCAGCGGAAACCAGATGTGTTGGTGGCCGTCGCCAAAAGGCCGTTCTGCGATCGAAGGTTCGTTCATGTCGTTCCAAATCCCCGCAACGCCCACATCTGTAAGGTTTTTGTGCAATTCGCCCCACCACTGCCGCACCTCCGGCCGCAGGAAGTCGGGAAACACCGCTTTTTCGGGCCAAACGTAACCGTGGAATAGCCTTCCCTCTGCGGTGCGGACGAAATAGTCGTTTTCCACACCCCGATCGAATACTTCATAATCTCCTTCCGGTTCGTACTTGACACCGGGATCGACAATCGTGACAACCTTAAAACCGGCTGCTTTCAAGTCTGCGATCAGTTTCGCGGGATCGGGGAAACGCTTCGGGCTCCAGGTAAAAACGCGGTAGCCGTTCATATAGTCGATGTCGAGGTGGATGACATCGCAGGGAATCGCCCGATCGCGAAATTGCTTCGCCAACTCCCGCACAACGTCCTCGGAGTCGTAGCTCCAGCGGCATTGGTGGTATCCCAGCGCCCATTTTGGCGGAAGTGGCATCCGGCCGGTTAACTGCGTGTAGGTGGCGAGAATTTGGGCGGGTTCCGGGCCGTAAATGATGTAGTAATCGAGTTCCGGGCCTCTGGTTTCCATCCGCAAAACCCCCGGTTGTTGGGCACCGATGTCGAACTGACTCCAAAATGTGGTGTTGAAAAAGATGCCGTAAGCGCGATCGGGATTCAGGGCGATGTAAAATGGGATCGCCTGGTACATTTCATCGCTGAGGGAATTGTAGTCAAGGGCGTCTATTGTCCAGTTTGTCTTGACTTCGGAGAGTTTGTCGAGAAAGCCGGTGCGTTGTCCGAAACCGTAGAAGTGCTCGTCTGCTTCGATGCGTTTCCAGCCTGCGGTTGCACCTGCGCGCCATCCCATACTGCGATCGCAGTCGCTAGCAAATGGTTTTCCCGATTTGTCAAAGCATTCGATTGCAGCACGAGATCGCTTGACTGAAATCGTTATTTGTGCTGTTTCAATTTCTATTTTTTCGTCTGTTTCTCGCACTTCCAATGGTATAATTTCCCACTCTTCGTCAGGGACAGTTATTGAGTGCGATCGGCTTTTGAATTCACCTGTCGGGGACATTCGCACTCTGATTAAATTCGGCGCGAGGATGCTGATGTTTAGGGAAGTTTCACCACAATTAAAGTGAAGGGTGCGATCGCTCTTACTTATAGATTGTACTGAGCCGATCGTTGACCAAGGCTGTTCAGTTTTTTGGAGTTTTCCGAAGTATTGTGGCATCTACTCTGACTCGAAATATTATCGATTTTGGTTTGAGCAGTTAAGGGTTGTCATCTGGCAAAAGGCTGAACTAAATAAATGGGCCTAATTAAACGTAGTTAGAGCCCCGACTTCTTTAAAAAATCGGGGCTCTGGGTGTGAGGTGGGCTTACTTACAGGCTATTCTGTTTTTGATTGGATAGAAACTGATGGCAAAGAAGAAGAACGAGTAACAAAGGGCTAGTAGATCTAGTGGATGGCTTTCGCGAAATTCCTTAATTTGGTCTATTACTCTTTTCATTGGTTTTTTTCTCCTTTGTCGCCGTCATCGGTAGACAGGCTTTTTGATTTTGTTGATCGCTTACTCCCTACGTAAACGATTATCTGTCTAGCCAAATCCGTACCGCTCTCAGCCTTCGCCAACCAATCCCTCCCTTCCGGGGAGAAGCTTTGGGATCTCAGAAACAAAAAAATTGATTTTTGCCCTAATGATCGATATCTATATTCTAGACGGGTTTTCAGGGGCCGTCCTCTAGCTAAAGGAGGAATATAACTTGTCAGCATTATATTATCGATTTTGCTTTCAGGAGTTAAGGGTTGTCATCTGGCAAAAGGCTGAACTACAACGATCTATCTCATGCAGCAAAACCCCAATATCTGCGATCCGTCGGCTCCACCGCCCGATTAACCCGATCGCCTGGAAGTATTGTAAAGGTGAGAGCTAAAGAATCTCAAATAAACGTTACCTAAGTTTATTAAACTTTTAACTTATGCCTCTTACCGAAATTTTACCCCTCCTCAAATAGTTAACTCACTCCGATAAACTGTTGCTACTAAATTTCGTGGTAGCCTAATTATTGAATGAATCAGGTTTAATCCCATTGGATGTTCCGAACAAAGTAGCTAGTCAAGGTTTATATGATTCTTTTGAAGCTGCTGCTGGTTTAGCGAAAGCACGGTTGCAGAGGAAAAAGCGAAGACACATGGTTAATATCGGGCTTTGGTAGTCTAGATCGTTGCTTTTTCACCGATCGCCTGCTACTTTTATTTTTGGTACACTAAAACTTGATAGAAAACCTGCCTTTGTCTGTGGGAGTTGTTTTCCTCCTCACAGTTCGGGGCGTCTCAGGAACAGGGGTGAATTTGCTGATAGTTGCGTACATCATAAATTAGTTCAAGTACAGTCTCGGTATTTTTAAAGAAGAGGGTACCCATGAAAGGTAAAAAAAAAGACCAACTCAGCCGCCGCCATTTTCTACTCGGTTCGGCAATTGCAGGTAGCGGTATTGTTGCCGCAAACCTGCGATCGAAATCTGGGTTAGCACAATCTTCTGCACCGGCAATTATCACCTCGGATCGGATGCGCCCCAGCATTCCCTACGGTGTTGCTAGCGGTGATATTACCGGCAACAGTGCGGTGATTTGGAGTCGGTGCGATCGCTCCTCCCGAATGATAGTTGAATATGACACCGCCGACTCCTTCGGCAACGTGCAGCGCATCATCGGACCTGCAGCGTTGGAAACTAGCGATTACACGGCGCGTATTAACCTGATTGACCTACCAGCCGACCGGCAAATATTCTACCGAGTCAGCTTCCAGAATTTAGCCGATCCAAACATCTACAGCGTCCCCGTTACGGGGAGTTTCCGCACGCCTCCAAACAGCAAGCGCGACATCTTTTTTGCCTGGTCGGGAGACACCGCCGGACAGGGTTGGGGTATCAATACTGAATGGGGTGGCATGAAAATCTATGAAACTATCAGGCAGCTTAAGCCAGACTTCTTCATTCATTCTGGCGATTACATCTATGCAGATAGTCCGATTCAATCTGAGGTAAAACTTGACGACGGTAGCATCTGGAAAAACATCACAACAGAAGAAAAGTCAAAAGTAGCTGAAACCTTAACAGAGTTTCGCGGAAATTACATCTACAACCTGCTAGACAATAACATCCGGCGCTTCAACGCCGAAGTGCCTCAGCTAGTTCAGTGGGATGACCACGAAACTACAAACAACTGGTATCCCGGCGAGATGCTAATTAGCGATGACCGCTACAAAGTCAAAAGCAGTTCTTTACTGGCAGCGCGCGCCAAGCAAGCATTTATGGAGTATACGCCGATCCGCTTCGATGCCAGCGACCCAGAACGGATTTACCGTTCGTTCAATTACGGTTCTTCCCTGGAAATTTTTATGCTGGATATGCGTAGCTATCGAGGATCAAACACTACCAACCGTCAGACAGCAGCAAGTGAAGAAACAGCGTTTTTGGGTAATGCCCAAGTTAGCTGGTTAAAGAACAAATTGCAGAATTCAAAGGCAAGGTGGAAAGTAATTGCTAGCGATATGCCAGTTGGACTGGTGATTGAAGATGGCAAAAACAGCGGCAAATTTGAGAACCTCGCCAATGGAGATGGTCCTGCATTGGGACGCGAACTCGAACTTGCCCAATTGTTGCGCTTTATCCAGCAAAACAATATCCAAAATGTCGTTTGGCTGACCGCTGACGTGCATTATGCTGCCGCGCACTACTACGACCCCGGCCAAGCTCAATTCACTGATTTTAAACCGTTTTGGGAGTTTGTTGCCGGGCCGCTTCACGCTGGAAATTACGGACCAAATAAGCTTGACAATACTTTTGGTCCCCTGGTTAAGTTCCAAAGTTTGTCGCTGCCAGAAGTAGAAAATCTACCTCCTACAAAAGGTTTTCAGTTCTTTGGTACGGTTAAAATTAATGGCGACAGTCAGGTGATGACTGTGGCGCTGCACAACCTTGAAGGCAAAATTCTCTACAGCGTGGACTTGCCGCCGGAGGTTTAAAACAGCTTCAAGGGCGCTGGACAAGTCGATCGGCAAAATTACAAAATGTACGAGTAATATCAAGTTCTATCATCTGCGAGCAATCGGGAAGTAGTAACGCGCTCAAAGCGATATCTACTTACCGACTGTAGATATTACTTGTACAAAACAGCCTCTTTCAAAGTCGCGATCTTACCTAGCGCTTCATCGAGCTCCTCTTGGGATGCGCCGTGGGCAATGATGGCATCGGTCAAATGCTTCACAATTGCATCAAAGTGTTCAGGCTGTAAATTCAAACCTGCGTGTGCCTTCTCCATTGAACGACCTGAGTATTGCTTGGGGCCGCCGAGGGCATAAGAGATAAAAGCAGTTTGATGGCGGCGCTGCTTTTCCATATCTGTATGATCGAAGAAGTGGCTCACTGTCTCGTCCGCCAAAACATCGCGGTAAAAATCATCCACCATCTCTTTAATGGCTGACTCTCCGCCCATTTTCTCGTACAATGTTGTTTCCATATCGTTTGAGCGACTTGATTTTTTGCACTTACGATTTAATTATAGCTGGCAGCTCTGCTTTTTTCGACTCGGGATAATATTAATTTAATCTAAAATAATTGCTTAGCAACTCTTGCAACTGCTGGTATTTTTTAGACCACCCTCTATTTGTAAACTTTATTAACGTTCTATCGCCCGTTAGATATTGTCGATCGCCCTCTCAGCATTTTGACCTAATGCACGGATTGCTTGTTTTAGCAAGATGTTTTAGACAAAGCACCAACACGCATCTGTTTTCCAGCTAGTACACTCAAGAAATCGGTGAAAAAATAGCGACCGGATGCGATCGCAATTTACGCGATCGCCCCTGCAATTGCACAAGTTAAAATAAATGGGCGATCGGCTGCCCAGCGGCATCATGTATAATCGAATTGCCAATATAATCGAATCACAACAACGATCGCCTGTATAGTAATATTTGGCAGTTGCTAGTCGGTTGCGACACTTCCGGGCGATCGCCCGCAGTTAAGAAAAACCTTTGACTTAAGTAGGCGGACTGAAATCAAGATTATTATGTCCTCCGCGAGGAACGAAGCAATCCCAAGTCTGAGCGATTGCTGCATTTCTATCTGCTGTTTCCTTAAACTTTGATGATTTTTGAGTGCCTTGAAATACTATAGCCAACATCCTAACGCTTTCTCGATCGACTACCTTAACGACTTGCGAGGAGCAATTCTAGCCTCCCCTTATCTAGCAATCAACAACCTCAATCGCGATTTCATTGGCACAAAAGGGTTTTCCGTAGTGTTTCAACGTGCGGAAATCGCAGAAGTAGAACGGCGGTTCCCTTTGTTCAAACCCTATCTAGACCAAGCATTACAGCCTGAATGCAATGCTTTTTACCTCAACCCTTTGTTGCTGGGTGAAGGTTCCCGCGTCGATCCGCATATCGATCGATCTTTGCGATCGTACTGCAAAACAGTTGAACCTCCCGCAGCCGTCAGCGTTTTGTACGTACAAGTACCGCCGAACTTGCAAGGGGGAGAGTTGATACTGCGGCGCAACAAACAGCAAGTCGGGCAGATTAAGCCGCAAGCCAACTCCCTGATCTATTTTCAAGGAGATTTGACTCACTCTGTCAACGCCGTTAAAAGTAGCGGAACTCGTTTGAGTTTAGTTTGCGAACAGTACAGTTTGAGCGAAACAGAACTGCAGGATATTCCAGGATTCACAGTGGAGTCTAGGGCCGCGAAAGCAAAAATTAAGTAAGGTTTATTCGATCCTGGGTTGGGTCGCTTTCACTTGGGTTTACCGTAAACTTAAGGCTCAATCTAAATCGGGACTTTTGAGCATTTCCAGCAACTTCCGCTTCCGACTGTGTACTTGCATCAGTTGAGAACGATAAGCAGACCACTGAAGATTTTGCCCAGTGTGTAAATAGGCAGCGCGGGCTTTTTCCAACCACTTAATCGCAAGATTGTACTCGTTTGATTTCCCCTGATCCATAATCGATGCAGCACGCCCACAAGCATTAGTGATTACCCAATCGGGGCTGTGGCTGATAGCAGCCCCCATTACTCGGTGAATCAGTGCTGAGTGGTAATAACTCAAGCCATCAGCAAGGGCGATCGCATCTTCAATCATTCCTTCATGCAGAAAAATATAAACCTTCGCGTCAGTAAACTTCCAACTTTCATTAGTTTTCAGAGTAGCTAACAAATCTGCTTTCAAAGTTGACCAACTATCTCTTGCTAACTCCTTCACTAAACTATAATCGCTAAAAGACGGTTGGATTTTAAATATCTGGATTCTAGCATTTAACGCAACTTCGTCTTCGCCCAACTCAACAGCCAACTCACTCATCGATGTTGCCAGTTGGTAATGGCAATGACCTGACAAATTTAACCCAGCTTGGCAAATTTTCAGAGCTTGTTCTAAGGCTCCCTGTTGTTTTAAAGTTTGAACTAGAGCAAAAGCATCTTCCGCTGATTGCATCTGGGTAGCAGCAGCTTCCACTGCTTCTTCTACTCTCCCCAAACGAGTTAACATCGTCAAGTATTGTTGAGTACAACCTTCTGCTTGGGCTAAGTATAAGTATTCTAGATCGCGTTCCTGGCGATCGAGGATTTGCAAGCGAATCAATGTTAAGTCGTGAGCACAGTCTGGTGCGTCACCAGCCCAAACTCCTTGCCCAGTAATGTTTCCTTCAAGTACCTCTTGAAGTAGGGGGTCGTCCCAACCTTGGCGTAAAGCTTCCAAGCTCATGCTGAAATCACAATCCCATTCATCTTGCCAAGCTTCTAACATCACCTGGAGATCGATCTCTTCTTCAGCGGTTAGTTGAGCCGTCAAAATTGCTTCTGTCCAAGCTTCATTCAAAGCGTTAGCTATCTCATAATTTTCAGCGCCATATTCTTCTACATCATTCCAATCTTCAACGCAGGCTGTGGTGATGGCTTCTAAAATTACTAAGGCGTTGTTGCCATCCCCCTGTTCGCTGAATTCCTGGGCTCGCTGAATTACATCTAAAAGTTCTTCTGTAATCGGGTCTTCCTCCCATCCATCCTCCAAATACCTCACAGCCTCTCGCAAAATTCGTCGTACTTGATATCGAAAGGGAGCAGGATCGATGGAGGTGTGGCGCGGTGCTTTGGTAGGTTGGTTTGAAGGTGCAGGAATCGCACTTAAGTTAATGTATTGTTCGATCGCATCAATGAGTGATGGTTCTTGTTTTACTAAATGCTGTATTAATTGCTGGGTTTGTACATCGTTGAGGCGATCGAGCAATTGTTCCAGTGTCGGGCCCTGCTCAATTGTTTCTGGTTGCCGCAGACACAATAACAACGTCGCAACAATGTGTTTACACCACCCACCGTTATCGTAAGGACAAGTGCAGAATAATGTAGATGCTAATCCAGCATCATCAAAGGGCAGGGTAACACGGTAGGGTTCTACTTCGGAACCTTCCACTACTGCTTGCACCATATTGCCACGCCGGACTGCCCTAGTAACATTGCCCGCTAAATAGTAAGCTTCACCCCGCTTGAGGGATTGGGCAGAGGTGTGAAGCTCGATCGTTGTTTCACTGAGTTTGGGAATAACCATGAGACTATGCCTCAGCAATTAAAGGATTAGACTCGATTTTACCTGAGAAATACACTTAGTCTACAATTTAATTGTGTCCCGACTAGAGGTTTCCATAAATTTCAAAAATCTGTAAAGCAAGCACTGAGAAGGTTCCTTACAAAGGAAAACGAGTAGCACTCGACACAAAAAATATTGGCAATAGTTTATTATTAATTTATAATTAGTGCTTAGCTAAGAATCATCAAAATTCCAGTATGCTTAATCCTTTGGAGTTACCCTCAATTCCTTTATCTGAACGCAAGCAGTTACCTGAATGTGCAGCTATATATTTTGCAATAGATGCAAATAATAGAGTTCTTTATATAGGGAAAGCTAAGAATTTGGTGGCAAGATGGAGAAATCATCACCGCATCCATAAGTTAGAAGAAATTGACCAAGAGTTTCCTGTTAGACTGGCTTGGCAAGCATGGAATGAAGAAAACTTGGGTGAAGCAGAAAAAGGCTTAATTAAAAGATTCCAGCCTTTGCTGAACAATACAGAATTTGAAACACCTGCTGTCATCCCATCAGAAATTGTGTTAAGAGATTTTCTAAAAAACTTTTCAAGACGGCTAATTATTTTCGGTATGGAACCTAAAGCTCCTGACACGCTCCTCAAAGTCCATCTCAAATATGATTGGCAAAATTTGTCTTCTCAGGGAACAGCAGCTAAGATCAAAGACTACATCGAACAAAACCAAAACACAAATACAAGCCTAAAATTTAAGCGTCATAGATATAGTAAATTCAATTTATTCGCTGGAGAAACTTTTCGTCCAGGTAGTAGAGCGCAGCGAACAATGGCCCGGCAACATCGGTCATACAACAACCACTGGGAATTTGCCTGTAATGGTGTTGTCATTCATATCACCCCTACAGATTTTTATCGGAACTATAAAGAAAAAACTCAAGTGACCAAACTAGCGGGAGTAAATTTTCGTGCAATCACAGAAGAGGTGTTTGCGGAGGCCCAAAAAAATAGTAATTATGAATTCTCTGGATTATGTTGTTTCAGAAGCGATCCAGTTCCCCTGCTTTGGGTTAACTTGTAAAGCCACCCAACGATGCAAAGCATTTTCGATCGACGCAGGATGTCGGAGTAAATGAAGCTGCTGGTTTGGTAAAATGCCACAGGCGATCGCCTTACCAATAAAAACCGCCAGATTAATTTAAACTGATTAAAAATTAGGCTGCGAAAATCCGATGATCCACAAGAAGAACCGCAAAAAGTTACCTTTATTGGCAGCATTCTTAGTCTCGCCATTTATTTCTTGGTTCCTGAGTACGATCGCCCTATTTCTCAGTCTCTGGGTCATCATACCAGCACCCACGATGTTCCTGTACCCTTTGGCGGTGGGAGCACCAGAAATCAGTCCTTGGTTGGTCGTTATCAATACGATCGCCCTTTTGCTGAACCTGCTCAGACGGCATCAAGGCAAAGTCTACATTATTTTGTCAATTTGTAACCTGTTCGCCCTAATCCTAGGCCTGCTTCCGCTGATTCAGTTCCCAGCAGCCAATGCAGCGGTAGCTACCCAAATGCAAGCAGTTTTAGGGGAAAACTATTTAGCAGCCGTTCCTCAAGCCGATCGCGCGCAGCTACGCCCTCAACCGTTTATCCTCGGAGATGCGTTCCGAGGAATTCCGATTAAAGACGTTAGGATCGATCGGGCTATTGGATTTGCCAACCCTGACGGAGTTTCACTGCAACTAAACCTTTATCGGCCGATGCAAATTGGCAAATATCCGGCGATTATCACACTCTACGGGGGAGCTTGGCAAAGAGGCAATGCCGATTCCAATGAGGAATTCAGCCGCTATATGGCCGCCCAAGGCTATTGTGTGGTTGCAATTGCTTACCGCCACGCTCCCAAGTATCGATTTCCTGCTCAGATTGAGGACGTACAAGCTGCTCTTTCCTATATCAAAACTCACGCTGGTGATTGGGAAATCGATCTCGATCGCATTGCTCTCATGGGAAGGTCTGCAGGTGCCCATTTAGCAATGCTAACTGCTTATGATTCTAGTATGCTTCCAGTTCGAGCAGTGGTGAATTATTACGGCCCAAATGACCTGATCCGGGGCTACAATGACCCACCTTTTCCTGATGCCATAAATGTTAGAGCCGTCTTGCGTGCCTTTCTGGGAGGAACGCCAGACGAACTCAACGAGCTTTACCGTCGGGCTTCTCCCATAAATTATATTAAACCCCATCTTCCCCCTTCTCTACTGGTTTATGCAGGTCGCGACCATATCGTTCAGCCCAAGTTTGGTCGATCGCTCTACCAACGATTGCGAGCCAAGGGCGATCGGGCTATTTTGCTCGAAATTCCTTGGACCGAACACGCCTTTGATGCAGTTTTTAATGGCCCGAGCAATCAATTAGCTTTGTACTACACAGAACGCTTTTTGGCTCATTCTCTCAAGTTTTCGGATTACCAACGAGTTAAATAAAAGTTTAAACTTTACTTATTTATGCTCAATAAACTGCGGCTATAACAGTTTAATAAGTTCCCAAATCTCCTAAAGATTTCTACGGCTAATTGTCGCACCAATTTTTAGAAGAGTTGCAAGACTTTATTTATCATATAGCGGTTCGATCGCGTGGTGAGGTATGCCCTATGCCCTATGCCCTATGCCCTATGCGAGTATGATCGCCCTCAGTTTCAGCGCCCCGCGTCCTGTTACACTGACATCCTGCGGTTGTGTGCGATCGGTGCGATCGACCTTTCTGAAAAAAACCTAAAATTCTGTAGCCTGCGATACATTTATTTGGTTAATGATTGTTTAAACTCTCCAAGTGTAGATTGTGTACTCTCCATAATTCTCCAAAACCCCTAAACGAGTGCGTTGTTTGCTGGACTGCGATTTATCGATCGTCGAACCGTTAAAAACCATAAGTAGTTTTGACCTGAATTCATCGGAATTGATTCGCACAAAATTTTTGAGCTGACTAGGGTGAAGATTAGTTACTAAATCTGTGCAGCGCAGACATCTATCATGTTGACTCAAATTAGTACAGGCTCTTGTCATCTATTTTATTGCTGCTAATAACCGAAATCCAACCGCATCTCACACTGGATTGTCACGCCCGATGGGCGAAGTGATAGGGTCTCGCTCGTCCAATCTTTTAGAGCCTGCCAAAAAAGGCATTCTGCCCAAAGTTAGCTTTGACTAAAAACGTTGGATAAATCCAACATATTTGTCAATCGTTAAACTTTTGCTAACATCTATTTTTTCACAACTACTCGTCCTGCAACCCCAATAAAAATAACCATGAGTGGAAACCAATCGCGCGTTCAAGCAATTTCTCAAATCGTCAACCGCAAACAGATGCCTGCCCGGCCTCTCAAGCGGCTAGAAGATATGTGGGCAACAGACGTTTTTAGTCTGAGCAAGATGCAAGAAAGTCTGCCCAAAAGTATTTTCAAATCAGTAAAAAACACCATTCAAACCGGCCAAAAATTAGATGATTCCGTCGCTGATGTAGTTGCAGCCGCAATGAAAGACTGGGCTATTTCCAAAGGAGCCCTGTACTACGCCCACGTATTTTACCCGCTCACCAACAGCACCGCCGAAAAGCACGACGGTTTCATCTCCGTGCAAGGCGACGGGTCCGTCATCTCAGAATTTGCAGGCAAAGTTCTCGTACAAGGCGAACCCGATGGTTCCTCATTCCCCAACGGCGGCATCCGTTCCACCGCCGCCGCTCGCGGATATACAGCGTGGGATGTCACCAGCCCTGCTTATGTCATGGAAACAGACAACGGCATGACCTTGTGCATTCCCACTGTTTTCATTTCCTGGACAGGTGAAGCCTTAGACAAGAAAACGCCGCTTTTGCGTTCCATTGCCGCAATGAACAAAGCAGCAACCCGAGTGTTAAAGCTATTAGGAAATACCGAAGTTGCTCCGGTCAATTCCAGTTGCGGTTCCGAACAAGAATACTTCCTGGTAGATGCCAATTTCACCACCAGCCGCCCAGATTTATTGCTAGCAGGTCGCACCCTTTTCGGCAAACCTCCTGCGAAAGGTCAGCAATTCGACGACCACTATTTTGGAGCGATTCCAGAGCGCGTTCAAGTCTTCATGCAGGAAGTAGAAGAAAGAATGTACCGGCTGGGAATTCCTGCCAAAACCCGCCACAACGAAGTAGCTCCCGGTCAGTTTGAAATTGCACCAGTTTTTGAAGCTGCAAACGTCGCCAGCGACCACCAACAATTAACCATGACAATTCTCCGCAACACTGCAAAGAAACATGGTTTTATGTGTTTGCTGCACGAGAAGCCTTTCGCCGGAATTAACGGTTCCGGCAAACACGTCAACTGGTCTGTCGGCAATGCCACCCAAGGAAACTTATTAGACCCAGGCGATACACCGCACTCGAACATACAATTTCTAGTTTTCTGCGGCGCTGTGATTCGCGGAGTTCACAAATACGGCCCGCTATTGCGCGCGGTAGTTGCTACTGCCAGCAACGACCACCGATTGGGTGCAAATGAGGCTCCACCAGCAATTATCTCTGTCTATTTGGGTTCGCAATTAGAAGATATCTTCGGGCAAATTAGCCGGGGAGAAGTTAAGGACTCTAAAGGTCGGGGAATTATGAACTTAGGTGTAGAAACACTGCCTACTTTCATGAAGGATGCTGGAGACAGAAACCGGACTTCGCCCTTTGCCTTTACTGGAAACCGATTTGAATTCCGTGCCGTAGGTTCGGGTCAGTCTGTTTCCGGGCCGCTAGTGGCGATGAATACAATTCTCGCAGATTCTTTGGACTGGATTGCTAACAAATTAGAAAGCGATTTGGCTAACGGAACTGAACTGAATGCTGCCATCCAAACACTTCTCAAAGAAGTGATGGACGAACACGGTGCGGTTGTATTTGGTGGCAACGGCTATTCCGAAGAATGGCACAAAATGGCTGTTGAGGAACGGGGTTTAGCTAACTTGCGGACTACGGCAGATGCTTTGCCCGTGTTGAAGGAAGGATACATTGAAGACTTGTTTGAAAAGACAGGTGTTCTGACTCCAGTTGAATTGGAAAGCCGTTACGATGTTTATGCTGAGCAGTATTTGCTGGCAATTGAAGTCGAAGCAAAACTGGTAATAAGCATGGCAAAAACCATTATTTACCCCGCAGCGGTGAGGTATTTAGCTGAAATTTCCGGCACGGTTTCTAAGTTGAAAGAAATTGGGATTGAACTGGAAAAGGAAACTGCCGAAAAAGTAGCGGTGCTGGTTAAGTCAATGATCGATACTGCGAGCAAATTGAGTTCTGCTTTGAGCAAGCACGATTTTGATTCGACAGAAGAACATATGCAGTATGCTTCGCAAACAATTCGTCCTTTGATGGATGAGGTTCGCAAGTATGCGGATGCTCTGGAAGGTGAAGTGGCTGATGATTTGTGGCCACTACCTACTTATCAAGAAATGCTGTTTGTTAAGTAGTAGCAAACAAATTCGGTTAATTACAGGTTAGATTTGTAAGGACACGGCAGTGCCGTGTCCTTACTTGTTGTTGAGATTAAATGAGTGTTACCCTGAATCTGTCAATCGATTTGAGATTTGAGATTTGAGATTGAAGCCTTGACCCCATGGATAAATTGGGGGGCTTGTTTATTGGATACAGGTTTTTTATTTCTCCACGGATGAATCCGCGGGCTTGTATACTGGATGCTTTCGATCAGACTCATCAAATGCGAGCGAGAGTAAGATTGGTGAAGATTGTTGAGATACCCTCCGACAAATTTATCGGCGTAGAAAAAGTAATATTGTTGCGAAAAGCTATTATGCGAATTCAATCTCTTTTCAAACAAATGACTCTGGCCGCTCTAGCTCTGGTTTTTGCGATCGGTTGCAGTCGATCGACTCCGAACGTAAACTCTTCCCCTGAAGCAAGTACCTCTAGCAGCTTTAGGGTGGCGTTGGTCGTCACAGGTTCCAAAGACAACAACAGTTGGGCTCAAGCCTGCTTTGAAGGGTTAAACCTAATCAAAGATAAATTTAATGCTCAGGTAGACTTTACAGGCATTGACGGTGAAGATAGTGAAGCTGCCCTTCGCCAATATGCCCAGTCAGGCTATGACCTGGTAATTGCAGCCAGTGGTGGCTATATCAAAGCTGCCGAAAAGGTCGCTAAAGAATTTCCGCGAACGAAATTTGCCTTGTTTACTACGTATCCAGGGAATAACACAAATTTGGGGGCTGTTGCCTTTCGATCGGGTGAGGTGGGGTACCTCACAGGCGCTTTGGCTGCCATGAAAACCAAAAGCCATAAAGTTGGCTATATTGTGGGTGCCGCTTATCCGGTTTATAAAGAAGAAGAAGCCTTGTTTAGGCGGGGAGTGAAGGCAACGAATCCCTCTGTTCAAGCTTCGACTGCTTTTCTCAACAGTTGGATTGATACGGACAAAGCCATTAAAGTCGCAACGGATATGGTTGCCTCTGGAGTAGATGTTTTGACAATCAACGCGGATGAGGCAGGGTTAGCCGCGCTAAAAGCCGTTACGCAAAAGCCAGGAGTCCTTGTGATTGGTTGGGCCAAGGATCAGTACCAACTGGCTCCCGGCAAAGTCCTAACTAGCGTTCTGCAGGACATTCCCAATCTGGTGCTCAATGCGGCCGTATTAACCCAGGAAGGTCGCTGGGAAGGAAAACTTTACAAGTTTGGACTCAAGGAAAAAATCTACGACTTTGCGCCTTTCCGTGGTAGTCTCACGTCTCAGGAAGAGGACACTTTCAAGACCATCCGAGATGCTGTGACGACTGGCCAAATTGATGTTTCTCCTTAGTGCGCGCATTAATTGATTTACCAATATTGATTCTAAGTCCGATGCAAAATCAACGCAACCATCGCGCTCTTCCGATTGCCAAAAGCTCCCCTTCACATCCCTGGCAACGCTTCTTTTCTATTGCAAATCAGCTCCGGTATGGTTTGATATTTTTGGTTCTTCTGAGCTTACTGCCCACAGGTGGCTTGCTGATCTACCTCAGCTTTCAGGCGCAGATCCAGCAATCGCGATCGCTCCAAGAAGAGCGCAGTCAGACAGCAGCAGGGCAGATTGATAATTATCTAGATGACTTGAAACGAAAACTGAGCTATTTAGCTAGGGTCAAAGGACTCACAAACTTTCAACCTCAAGCGCAGCAGAGCCTGTTGGAAGGGTTGACTCGTCATAATGATGCTTATGAAGCTGTTGCCATTTTGAACGGGAAGGAACAAGTTGTCGCGTCAGTTTCACCCTACCAACCGCTCAAGTTAAAAAATCCCGCCAATTCGCCACTGTTTATTCGTGCCTTTAAACAACAGGAAGATTATGTCAGTCCTGTAGAAATTAATCCTCAAACTCACGAACCAAACACCATTCTGGCGGTTCCGATTCGGAATGAGCGAGATGAGGTGGATGGGGTACTCTTAGCGCAGGTAAATCTCAACTTTCTCTGGTTTGTTGTTTCCCAAACCGAGGTTGGCAAGACGGGTTATGTTTATGTAGTCGATGAGCGTAATTTTGTCATTGCTCAAAAGGATAGTAAACCAGAAACATTTCAACTTCAAGATATTTCTAAGCGCCCTTTCTTTCAATTCTTGAAAGTATCCGGAAATACTAAGCGCCTTAACGTTTATCCGGGTCTAAAGCAGGTAGAAGTATTGGGAGCCAGTGCCTTAGTTCGGAGCGTGAATTGGAAGGTGGTTGTAGAACTGCCAACGGCTGAGGCTTATGCTCCCGTTTACCAAATGCTCTCAATTATGGGAGGCTCATTGATGGTGGTGACGATCGTTGCTGTTGGCATTGGCTTTCTATTTATTCGGCAAATTGTGGTGCCGCTACAGCGCTTAACCACGGCAGCTACTGAACTCAGTGCGGGGCAATTAGAGACGCGGGTCAACATCCACAGCCAAAACGAATTGGGGGCATTGGCGATCGCATTTAACAATATGGCAACCCAGTTAGAGGAACTGATTCAAGCTGTTGAAGTGGAACGCAATTTTGTTTCAGCCATTCTTGAAATTGCAGGTGCCCTGGTAGTTGTGCTCGACCCGCAGGGACAAATCGTTCGCTTTAACCGAGCTTGCGAACAAATGACTCATTACTCGTTTAGTGAAGTGAAAGGGCGCTACATTTGGGAGTTGTTCCCGAACTCAGACTTAGCTGGACAAGCCAAAACTGCTTTTGAGTCTTTACAATCTGGTAATTTTCCCCAGCAGTATGAAGGCAGTTGGGTGAGCAAAGATCGACAACTTAGACTCATTGCCTGGTCAGATACTGCTTTAGTCGATGATCGAGGTGAAATTGAGTACATCATCAAAACAGGCATTGACATTACTCAACGGAAACAGGCAGAAGAAGAACTCAAAACGTCGGAACAGCGACTATCTTTTCTATTCCGCCAAAGTGCACTGGCAGTGGTGGAATGGGATTTAAACTTTAAAGTCACGGCCTGGAATCCAGCGGCAGAGCAGATTTTTGGTTACACGGCTGCAGAGGCGATCGGGCACCATGCGGCAGAATTAATTGTGCCTGCGTCTGCCCGAAAGGTAGTCGATCGAGTTATGAACGAGTTGTTGAGTCAGGTTGGAGGAATCTACAGTGTCAACGAAAATATTACGAAAGACGGCAAAACCATTATTTGCGAATGGTTCAATACGCCTTTAGTAGGGGATGCTGGAAAGATTGTTGGAGTTGCATCCTTGGCACTGGATATTACTGAGCGCACGCAAGCCGAAGCTGCGTTAAGGCAAGCAAAAGAGGAAGCTGAGGTTGCACTCAAAACCTTACAGCAAACTCAAGCACAACTCATTCAGGCAGAGAAAATGTCTGGTTTGGGGCAACTGGTTGCTGGTGTTGCTCACGAAATTAATAATCCAGTCAACTTTATCTATGGCAACCTGAGCCATACTGCCGACTACACGCAAAATTTACTAAATTTGATTCAGCTTTACCAGCAAACCTATCCAACTAATGCCCAAATTGAGGAAAAAATTGAAGAGTTCGATCTGGACTACATTAGTGAAGATTTGCCCAAAATGCTTACTTCAATGAAGGTAGGAGCCGATCGCATTCGTCAAATTGTCCTGTCGCTACGAAACTTCTCGCGGCTGGATGAGGCAGAAATGAAGCCAGTTGATATCCACGAGGGAATTGACAGCACATTGATGATTTTGCAAAATCGACTGAAGGCAAAACCGGATCATCCTGCTATTGAAATTGTTAAAGAGTACGGCGACTTACCGCTGGTAGAGTGCTATGCGGGACAGTTGAACCAAGTCTTTATGAATATTCTGGCAAATGCGATTGATGCTTTAGAAAACTATGACAATCAGCGTTCTCCAAAAGATATCCAAAAGAATACCAGTTGCATCACTATTCGGACTAAGCTAGTCACAAACGAAACTGGGCCCGGTTGTTCTAAAAACGTGGTGATTCAATTTCAAGACAATGGATCGGGGATGACGGAAACTGTTAGACAACAGGTGTTCAATCCCTTCTTCACCACAAAACCAACTGGTAAAGGAACTGGATTAGGGCTATCCATCAGCTATCAAATTGTAGTTGACAAGCACGGTGGCTCCATTGAGTGCTTTTCTCAACCCCATCAAGGAACAGAGTTCCGAATTGAAATTCCTGTTTTGCAAAGCGGTGCTGTAGCACTCGTGGGTAAATAACTGCTATCAAATTCCTTTATAAGCTGTTGGGCCTTTAAATTGTATCTCAAAAAAAATCAAAGTTTTGTGGGGTGGGCGTCCCGCCCGCCCTGAATATACAATTTAAATGCGCGACAGCTTAGCGTTTCTGATAATAGACACCTATGAAGCTAGCTACAAGTCACACTGGGATAGTTTCTCGAACAGCTTTCGAGAGGGTTTGATCGACGGCATTGTGGGTTTTGAGAGTGCTGTTAGATCGTTCCGGTGCAACGGGAATTGATATGAGTAGCAATGGAGACGATCGCCGGAAAGTGTTTCAATACCAGCCGTTCGCCCCCAAGCACCTCAAAATAGACTTAATATTATCCGCTAATCAAACGATTTTCTCGCTAGAAAGTTCCCCGCTAGCAGGAGGCACTACCGTATCGCCAAAAGCAATCCGCAGAAAAGGCGGAGCCAAAAAAGTCGTCAGAATCACCATGATAATAATCGACACTTCTAACGGTTTATCCAAAACCCCACTCGCGGAACCGATGCCGGCAAACACTAACCCGACTTCGCCCCGAGGAATCATCCCCACTCCGATCGCCAATCGATTGATTCCAGGCTGACCAAACACCACCCAACCTGTTACGATCTTGCCCAAAATAGCAACCACAATCAAAAATACGGCAATCAAAAGTCCCGCCCGATTATCCGGCACTGTTGGGTTCAAAACCCCCAAATCCGCCCGCGCCCCCACGGTTACAAAAAAGATGGGCACAAATAAATCGGCGATGGGTTTCACCAATTCATCCAACTCCAGGCGGGCATCGCTTTCATCCAAAACCAAGCCCGCAGCAAAGGCACCCAAAATCGCTTCCAGATGAATTGCATTGCCCAGAAAAGCCATGAAGTAAGCAAAAATAAATGCCGGGATGATAATACTGCCGCGAGTTTTGAGTTGACCCACCACCGCCGAGAAGGTTTTGTCGAAGATGCCCCCCAACAAAATCGAACCTAGCAGAAAAACAGTTGCACTGACAATCAAATAGATGACATTAACAACATCAATCTCACCGGTTTTGGCTAAACTGGCGACAACAGCCAGGACAATAATTCCTAGCACATCATCAATCACCGCCGCACCGACAATAATTTGACCTTCTTTAGAGTTCAATTGTCCTAAATCAGACAACACTTTGGAGGTAATTCCAATGCTGGTTGCCGTCAAAGCTGCCCCCGCAAAAATTGCTGGAATTGCCGCCGTGTGGAAAATCATCATCAAGCCCGCAGTACCTGCGGCAAAGGGAACTGCCACACCTACGCAGGCGACAACGGTAGCTTGAATTCCGACTTGCTTGAGTTGTTTGAGATCCGACTCTAAGCCAATTTCAAACAGCAGAATAATCACGCCTAATTCAGCCAGCACTGAAATGACTTCACTCTGCGATTCAAAGACACTGGTGAGGGCGGCAGGAGACAGATGATTAATCGATTGCAGAACTGTCATAATCCCTGAGTCTGAGGCTGACAGCCCGCTTCCGGGAAAAACGATCAAGTGTAAAGCAGATATCCCAATAATCACCCCTGCTACAAGTTCACCCAAAACCGGCGGAAAATCAAACTTTAGAGCCACTTCGGCGCCGATTTTACTGGCGAGATAAATCACTACTAAACTGAGCAAAACTCCGCTGAGGACGATCGGCGAATTTTCTGCCTCGACTGTTGCTAACAAAGGTATGGGAGCAACTATGGATGCAATCCCAGAACTTAAAGCTGTAATTGTATGGTTCCAAAACATGGGTACGATGATGGTAAGAAAGACGATTCTACGCTGACTGTTAACTGTTAACTGTTGACTGTTGACTGTGAGCCGGAAAATTGATAAGTGTTACATATTGGGTAGGCAGTTAACTCGACATGACTATCAAGCAAAGCTTGAAGAACCCAAATCAGGGGGTACATCCTGCCACCGCCCTTGTCCGACTGCTTGAATTGCTTCTTTTAGCAAGATATCGCCGGTATAAATTGCCCTACCGACGATCGCACTTTTGACACCAATGGGTTCCAAAGCCAGCAAACTTAACAAATCGGCGATCGAACTAACGCCACCGGAAGCAATCACGGGAATCGAAATAGCGTTAGCAATTTCGCGCAAAGATTCCAAATTCGGCCCTTCCATAGTACCGTCGCGGTGAATGTCGGTGTAAATAATTTCAGCAGCCCCTAACTCTGCCATTTGCTGCGCTAATTCTGTAGCTAAAACTTCCGAAGTTTCTAGCCAGCCTCTAGTCGCAACTTTACCATTTCTGGCATCTATTCCCACCAGAATTCTGCCGGGAAATTCGGCGCACAATTCACCTACTAATTGCGGTTGTTCGACGGCGACAGTGCCGAGAATCACCCGCCGAACGCCTAAATTGAGGATAGCAGCAACAGAAGTGCGATCGCGCATTCCCCCGCCTACTTGACAGGGAACGTCTACGGATCGGACGATCGCTTCTATGGCTGCTTGGTTGACTGGATGACCTGCTTTAGCGCCGTCGAGGTCTACTAAATGCAGCATGGTTGCGCCTTCATTTACCCACTGTCTGGCGACTTCGACGGGGTTGTCATTAAAAGTCTGAGACTTCGCGTAGTCTCCCTGATACAATCTGACGCATTTTCCATCCAATAAGTCGATCGCGGGAATTACATTCATAATTTTTCCTCAAATTGGTAATTATACCAGTTAAAAAAAAGAATGCAACTTTATGCAATCTACCAACTCATACACAATCATTCATTCCGACTTCTCAAATCTAAAATCTCAAATGGTATTACCCATTACCTTTATTTTTTACATTCGCAACCGCTATTCAAATGAAATATAATCGCCGAAGACAGCGTTGACCATAAAGGAGTATTGACCTCGGCTTTTTGCAAACCTTCGGCCGTCCAGTCGTTGCAAGTTCTCAAAAGTGAGTAACTGCCTTTTGCTTCATAAAAACTGTCGCTGTTGTCGTAGCCGTAGCTAATTTTCATTTTCTTACCTGCTGCGTCTAATTGGAATGTATCTTTAAGAAAATTTATTATTTTAATATAATTTGCTCCACTAATTTTTACACATTTGGTTTCAATATTTTGTGGAGTAACCCGATAACCTTGAACGTGTACAGTAGGCGGAGTAGGGAGAAATAGGGCTTTTAAAGCTGTAACTGTGTTGATACTTCCTGATGTGGGAGTTTCCAGCATAAAAGCTCTATCTCCCCAGCCAAAAGATAGATATTTATAATCAGAAGTGGCATCCCGCCCTATTTCTGTTAGCGGTAGAAATTGATTCCAGTCAAAATATTCATTTTTAACTGGAACAATGATTTCGGTGTGAATGCCTTGATTGGAAATGTATAGAGAGATTGTGCAATCTGCTTGCGAGTAATTGCCCCACTTTCTAGGAGTGAGATAGCCAATTGTTAGGAAAGCAGTCAAAGATAAGATGACAATTCCTAAGCGCTGTATGTTTTTTGTCATTTTAACCGTAGGTGTCAAATTCTGGCTTCGGATGGCGGGCGCTGCATCTTTGTGGGGAAGAATTCTTGCAAAGCAGAATTGCGCTGTTCTGGGGTTTCCATAGCCCAATTCGACAAACTTTCGTAGAAAAAGAACGACACGCCAGCGAAATCTCTTTTTCGCACTTCTTGCACTTGTTCTTGAATTTGTTTTAGGGGAACAGAATTATTTTTAAGACCAGTCAAAATGCCGATCGCAGTTGGAATGTTAAATTTAGCCAATTTAACTTCTTCCCGTTCCAGTTCGGCACTAAAACGCTTGATATCGCTGCGATAAACCTGCAACACAATTTCTTGGATGTAGCCGCGTCTTTCCCAGGTAAACCAGTCCTGCAAGTGGGCGGGTAAAGAAAAGTGAAAAGGGTTCGGAGATAAGCTGACAATACATTTTTCTTTGCGGGATTTGATGGCGCGGGAAACTCGCCCCATGAAGTCGTTAATTTTGTCCGCGCGCCAGCGCACCCAGAAGGTTTCGCGGGGGTCGTCCGAGGGAGGGCTTTTGATTTGTTCTTGATACATTAACACTGTTCGTGGGTCGTAGCCAAATTCTACTGGCAAGCCGAAATGGTCGTCAAATTGAATGCCATCTATATTATAATTATCGACAATTTCTATGATTAAATCTAAGATAAATTGCTGAACTTCTGGATGAAATGGATTCAGCCAAACTCGATCGTGTTTGCCTTCTTTCCAAATAGTTGAACCGTCGCGTCGCTGCGCCAGCCAGTCGGGGTGAAGTGTGACTAATTCCGATTCGGCGGGAGCCATGAAACCAAACTCAAACCAGGGGATTACTGCTATACCTTTTTGATGGGATTGTGCTATAATTTCTTTGAGGATGTCTCGGTCTTCCAATCCGGGCGATGGGTCGATAGACTGTCCGAATACTCGTTCGGCTGCCGCACTCGGATAAAGCGTATAGCCTCCTTGCCAAACTGTGGGGTAAATGGTATTGAAATTGAGTTGATCCAGTCGATTTACAGCGTCAATGATGTTGTTGCGGGAGAACATAACGTCGCTGTCAATGTTAGTCAGCCAGACGCCGCGCAATTCGGTTGTTGGAGCTTGGGGGCGGGTTTGAGCTAACAGACGCGGGGATAATATGGCGGAGGAGGTAAGGGCGATCGCAAAAACAACTATTAAAGCCAGTATCCGCTGCCATTTGTGCAATTTAATCATCAATTTGTCGCAAATATGATTATTTTTAGACTGATATTTTACCGTATAATTAGCTTGTTAGGGTGCGTCAGCGAGGGTTATTTTATTAAAAGTCACTCGAACATTTCGTGACGCACCTACTATTTTTGATATTATTGGGGGTCAAGGATGGTACCCATAAATAATATTGTTCGTGTAGTATCGTCTTGAATGGCACAAAAGAATGGACGGTTTACATTCATTTCAAAAGGCAAACTTCTGATTAACTCGACGGAAGTCACTGCGGCTGCTTCTGTACCTTCTTCGTTCACTTCGACAAAGGTTTTGTGTTTTACTGAATCTACTGCTACGTTGACATCAGTCATCAGAGAAAACTCGTCTTTTGAGGGCTCAAAAATTCCTGCCATTCCCAAAGCTATGAGTGTGCTTTTGAGTTCAACTTTATACTCTATTGTGAAGCGGGGTATTTCAATTATACAATTTCTTTCTCTAAATTCTTGCATCCATTTATTCCAGTTTTCGGCTGTTAATTGCTGCGAGAAAGTTGCCAAATTGGTATTGGAGTTTGGCAAGAAAATATACATACTCAGAGCGCCTTTTTTGCCGTAAGGTAAACTGACTGCTTGAAAAGTGTCTGTTGCGTAGCACCGATAAAAGCCGCTCTGGGACATCATTAGATGCTGTTTGGAACTGCTGTCTGTTAAATAAAAAGTTTTGTTGGCAGTTTGAGATTTATCAAAAGGCGTTTGCCAGTTGCCTTTGAAATAGATGGCGTCAATCAAAAACAAGACTGGATCGAGGCTAATTTCCTCGACTATTTGATCAATTTTTCCTTGAGTTTTTTGGCTTACCCACTTGTTAATGATGCTAGGAGCTTGCGGACTCGTAAAATCTATTTCGGTAAGATTAGCGTTGTAGTATTCTTGATTTATTTGCAGAAATTCTGGTTTTAAGGAGAAGCCTTGTTTCGCCCAAAGCGAGTTGGCTATTAATACTTGGACATTGGGGTCATTTTTTTGCAAACTGTTTTGCAAATTTTGATTGGCTGCGTTGATTTCTTGGGGAGTCATTCCCGTAAATTCGAGAACTTTTGTCATTTCTTGTTTGGTTTCTCCGCTGACTCCGTTGTATGTCATTGACAGTGCGAGGGCGACAGAAGTAGGGGAAATAAAGATATTTTGATTCGGCTGTTGTTTGCTTAGGGTGTTGAACAAGTTAAAACCAAATTTGGTATTAGCTGCAACAAGTCTGGCGTCTACATTTATCTGGTTGTTAGGGGGTGTCATGGCTACAATTTATGAGTGATTGGGATTTGCGAGGTTGATTGCGTTAATTTTTAGTGGCGGCACTAATACTGCGAAAATTGCTAATGTAATGATGGCGGCAGTAGCCAGCCTGGTTTTCTAAGACATAACTGTTATCTCTAGTTGTGGAGTTATCTTACTTTACTATTATGACTTACCTGTGTTAATTAATTTACTTTGACTGCTTTTATTGTGACCTACATTTTTTGTTTGAGGCTGTAGGCGATAATTTAACTGACGTTTAAGGGTGGTGATTGTCCCCTAAAATAGGGTATCTAATGGTACTTGAGATTGTAGCCAAGGAGGGCATCATCTTTTATGAAAAGAGCTTTGTAAATTTATATTGATTTTTTTGTATGATTCCCAGGCGCTAAGATTTGCGATCGCCCAACGAGAATAAAGTTAATAAATTCTAAATCTAATCAAAAAGTTACCCCGGATACTTAATCATAACAAAGATTTAAGATATGACAAGTTAGTAACAATCAAATAGTTATAAGATTGAAATTGTTTTTGAGTCACAATCATATGAATCCTGATTCTCTCCGCACTTTGGGCGTACCGCCGAATGCTTGGAAAGTTGATGCCAAAATTGCCGATATCACCCGCTCGCAACTTGACCCACAAATTGTTACTTTAGAAACAGAAACTAAAACCCTGCGTTTGGACTTAGCCAAAGCTGCAATGTTGGTGATAGATATGCAAAACGATTTCTGTCATCCCGACGGTTGGCTGGCGCATATTGGCGTAGATGTAACCCCCGCCCGAACTCCAATTAATCCTTTAATAAATTTGCTGCCCAAATTGCGATCCCACGCAGTGCCAATTATTTGGATCAACTGGGGAAACCGCCCCGATTTGCTCAACATTAGTGCAGCTTCCCGTCACGTTTACAATCCTACAGGCGACGGCGTAGGTTTGGGAGATCCGTTGCCAAAAAACAACGCCCCTGTACTGATGGCAGGGAGTTGGGCGGCGCAGGTTGTCGATGAATTAAAACCCAAACCGGAGGATATTTGCGTTGATAAATATCGGATGAGCGGCTTTTGGGATACTCCTTTAGATAGTATCTTGCGGAACCTCGGCAGAACTACACTTTTCTTCGGAGGAGTAAACGCCGATCAGTGCGTGATGGCTACCCTGCAAGATGCTAATTTCCTCGGTTACGACTGTATTTTAGTCAAAGATTGTACAGCTACGACATCGCCAGATTATTGCTGGCAAGCGACTCTTTATAACGTTAAGCAATGTTTTGGTTTTGTGTCTGATTCTCAGGCTATGTTAGAAACAATTAAATAGCAGTCCTTAGTTCTTAGTCAGCAGTCATTAGTCACTAAGAATAAATTTTTGAGGCTAAGCTCGCAACTACTGCACTTACGGCTCAGCAACAAAGAAACCGGGTTTTTGCGGTTTTTGTCGCCTGTAACACATCTTCTCAGTAAAAACCCGGTTTCTCGCCACCCATGCGTAAGTCCTAAACTAATGACTCTGGATCGCTCGCTAATCATATCAGAAACATAAAAACCGACAACTCACAATAAAAAAATGACAAACCAGTGTATGATTCCAGTGGTAAAGTCTCCGCAAGACTACCAAGCATTTCGCATCAGTCCGGGCGATACTAATAGATTAGCTATCGTCTTCGATCCGGTAACAGCTAATGTTTCATTAACTGTTTGTGTGGAGATTTTCGATGCGGGCGGCAAAACTCCTCCCAACCGCCATCAATTCGCAGTAGAAATGTTTTTTGTACTCAAAGGAAGAGGGCAAGCAACCTGCGACGGCAAAACAGTTAGTATTCAACCGGGAGATAGTTTGTTAGTGCCTCCAACGGGCACTCACGTAATTGAGAATACGGGCAGCGAACGTTTGTACGCTTTGTGCATCATGGTGCCGAATGAGGATTTTGTAGAACTAATTCGCAGCGGCACACCAGTCGAACTCGATGACGAAGATATGAGAGTTCTAGGGCGATCTGATGTACTCGTATCGTGCTAGTTTTGTAGTAGGGACTTTAGTCCTTTAATCTCGTTCATAGGTAGAGCGTTGGAACATATATGTAGATGCTCTACCTAGTTTCTCTTTTCCAGGTAAAATAATTTATGAGCGTTGTTTTTCACATTACTCAAAGCCAACAATGGGAAGAAGCAAAACAGCTTAAATCCTATCGCGGTGATACCCTAGACTCAGAAGGATTTATCCACTGTTCGACTCTGCCGCAAGTTGTTAAATCTGCCAATAAGTTCTTTGTTGGTAAAAAAGGATTGCTGCTGCTGTTGATTGACTCGGAAAAAGTAGAATCTGAAATTAAATATGAATTGGCTGCGGGTGAAAATTACCCGCACATTTACGGGCCGCTGAATGTTGATGCTGTGTTGAAAGTTGTTGAATTTGAACCGGGTGCCGATGGCAAGTTTGAATTGCCGGAAGAATTAAGAAATATTGTTTAATATTCTGATTTTTGGCCATTGTCAACTAACTTTTTAGGGCGTGGCTCAAAGCCCACCCCACGGGAAAGTTAAATTTTGTCGAACGGGCATCTTGCCCGTTCTAATTTCTGCAATATATCAATTTAAACTTACTAATTAACTAACTCTTTCGCCAATTTCAGCGCATCTTCGGGAGTCGCAATTCTCCCTTCTACCCGCGCTAATTGAATCTCCATCAACAATTGACCGATGCGCGGACTTCTGGGCAATTTCAAATATTCCATTAAATCATTGCCGCTAACTAACTGTGTGGGATGAGCAACAATATCATCAGCATCCAGATAGCGATTAATTAACAGTGAAATATTCTCAACCGCCACTCCCGCCGCCACGGCTAAAACCGCTAAAACTGGAAATACTATTCCCACATCCCGAAACAAAAAATACTGTTCTCGCAAAGACATTTCGGCAATAGGTTTGGCTTGCACTTGTGGCAAGTATTTCAAAAGCTCGATCGCACTTTTAATCTCCGCATTGCTGTACTTCAGCCGCTGCAACTGGGTTTCAGCAATTATCGGGTCGGAATCTGCCAAAATAGCCAGCTTCGCGACAGCCAACAAAGGCGTTTTAATTGTATCTCGAATCTGACGCCCGAATTCCTTGCCTAATTCCGGGTAAATTGCCGCTACTTTGTCAGCAGATGCGTCAATTTTTGTCAAAATATCAAAACGGTCGATCGCACTTTCAAACCAAATCGAAAATAAACCGTCTTCGCAACCGCGACAAATCCAAGGAACACCATCAGGATTGCTCAACAAATAACCCAATTCCGTCCGCACCCGTTCCACCGCTACCCGACTCAACAGCGGTGCTAATTCCCGAATAGCCGATTGAGTTTCAGATTCGATCGCAAAACCCAACTGCGCCGCTTGGCGGTAAGCTCTTAATAACCTCAGCGGATCGTCCTCCAAATTTGACCGCGAAACCATCCGCAGCAAACCCAAGCGCAAATCAGTTTGACCGTCCAAAGGATCGATGATTTCTCCGGTAAAAGGATTGCAGGCGATCGCATTTATCCGAAAATCCCGGCGCAACAAATCCCCCTCCAGACTCCCCCCTTCCGCCTGCGCCAAATCCACCGTACCGCCCGCAAACACCACCCGCGCAATTTGGCGTTCCGCATCCAACAAGACAAATCCACCTTTCGTGCGATCGGCAATTTTTCGAGCTGTTTTCACCGCCCGTGTTAGCATAACGAAATCCAAATCAAAATAGTGCGATCGCCTCCCCAGCAACGCATCCCGCACTGCACCGCCCACCAGATAAGCAGGCGGTGTCAGCAGTTTCAAATCAAACGGCCAAGTATCAGGAGATAATGAAGAGGGCAAATTAATCGGCATCGCAACAAAAATCTACTTTCCTTACAAACAATTAAACTCTTGCTACGCTAGATTAACAGAAAGCTCAATTTTCACCAATCTTTTTGAAATGCACAGAGGATATCAAGAATGTGTATTTGTATTAACTGCCACTATGTAGACCGCTGCTTCACCTACCACGCCGTAGAAGAACAGCACGAACAGCTTCACCTCACCGAAACACCCGATTTCGACCCCGTAGAACCGACAATCAACGTCAACATCCGCCCCCGCCAAGATGAAGTAGAAATGGAATGGGATGTAGTTGGCTGTCAGAGTTTCAAGCAAGAGACCGGCAAATGGGCAAAATTGCGACCAGGCGAACTCGTCCCGACTTAAGGCAGAAGGAAGAGGAAAGAAGGAAGAAGGAAGAAGGAAGAAGGAAAAAATAAAACGCTCTCATTTTCTTGTTTCTTCTTTTTACCCAATTTTCCATTTTCAATATTCAATTTCCAATTTTCAATTACCGATGCCAGATTCCCTATGCCCTATGCCCAATTACCCATTCCCCATTCCCAATTAAAAATCTAAAATCTAAAATCTAAAATCTAAAATCCAATGTGCTATTGCTTAAACCCAACTTGTCAGAATCCGCACAACCCAGGGGATGCAGAATTGTGCCAAAGTTGCGGCTCAAAATTGTTGTTAACTATTGACGCAGAAACGCCATCAGCATCTCGCTACCGAACCATAAAGCCGATCGGGCAAGGAGGCTTCGGCCGAACATTTCTAGCAGTTGATGAAACCAAACCCCTGATTTTTTCGCAGTGCGTAATCAAGCAATTTTTGCAGCAAAATACCGCCGCCGAAAAAGCCGCTCAACTATTTCACCAAGAAGCAGCCCAGCTAGAAACCTTGGGAAAACATCCCCAGATTCCAGAATTAATCGCGCATTTTGAACAAGACGGGAGACAGTATTTAGTACAAGAATTTATAGACGGTAAAAACCTAGCCAGAGAATTAGAACAAAAAGGAGCATTCACCGAAACTCAAATTCGGCAAATCCTCAACGATTTATTGCCCGTGCTCCACTTCGTCCACAAATCCAAAGTTATTCACCGCGATATCAAACCAGAAAATATCATTCGCCGCCGGCTAACTCCAGCCCCTTTACCCGCCTTAGAAAATTCCTATCAGCCCTCTCCTTTCCAAAAAGATATTGTTTTAGTAGACTTTGGTGCAGCTAAGAAAGTAACAGCAAACGGCTTGCAGCCAACTGGTACAATCATCGGCAGTGCTGCTTATACAGCCCCAGAACAATTGATGGGGAAAGCAGTTTTTGCCAGCGATATCTACAGTTTGGGCGTTACTTGCATTCACTTGCTGACTGAAATTCCTCCCTTCGATTTGTTTGACAGTACAGAGGATTCTTGGGCTTGGCGGAATTATTTGAAAACCGCTGTTAGCGATGATTTCGGCCGCATTCTCGACACCATGCTTCAAAGTGCCACCAATCGGCGCTACAGTTCAGCATCAGCAGTCATCCGGCACTTGAACCCCAAACCGGTGTATTTAGACGCACAGCCGGTGCTAGACGCGCCGGAAGCGCCCGCAGAACGGGTGCTTACACCCGCGCCCGGTGTGTCGCTTTTTACTCGCCAAGAGCAAGCCGAAATTCAGCAAGCTTTGCAAGAGGATCTCGCCCCGTACAATGTTACAATCCAAGTCAGTCAAGCCAAGCAACAGCTCAATATCGTCATCAACAGAACCGAAGACAACCCCGTTTACTATCCGCACTTATCTCAAATAATTGCCACCAGACTCACCGATTTGGAGTTAAATAAAGTCGCAGCCGTGAAGCTGTTGGGAAGAGTCAACAATTCTCGCCGCCCGGAGTGGAAGCAAATATTGCAAATCGATCCCAAGATTCAATTGAGAAACAAACTCGTGCGGCTGCAACACAATCAATTAGTCAAGAAAATCGCCCCTGTTGCTACCCAAGAATTTTGGCTGCCGAAGTTGAAAACTCAGGATTTTTGGATAGATGCGCTAATGTTTGCTTTAGTTTGGTTTATCTTTGGCTCTCAAATAGTCATTTTTAATTCTTGGTTTGCGCTAATAGTTTCTTCTGGTTTTATGGCGGTGAAGCATCAAGTTTCCCAACACAAAGAATTTGCAAATAAAAATTTATTTGCAAGTTTAGTAGTGCTGTTTCTGATGACAGGGGGCATGGGGAATTCCAGGATTTTAAACACGGGAATATTTGGCATTCTTTTGGGTTGCTTAGTTGTGGCTTTGCCTCTGTTTTTTGTTAAGGAAAATTATCAGTAATCGTGAATAGCAATCCCCAAGACGGAACATCTGTTAAGAAATACGGCTTAGCCCTGAACACAGCTAGTCGCGAACTCGGTTTAGCCATCAGCAATTTTGCCGGGGATTCTCGCTGCCAAACTTGGAATTTGGATCGCGATTTAGCCACTCATTTGCATCAGTATTTAGTCGAGTTTATTGGGCCGCAAACTTGGGCGGATTTGGCTTTTATTGCGGTGGCGAAGGGGCCCGGAGGTTTCACGGGGACTCGGATGGGTATGGTGACGGCGCGGACTTTGGCTCAACAGTTGGATATTCCGGTTTTTGCGATTTCAACTTTGGCGGCTGTCGCTTGCAGCAGCAGTAAAAAATCTATCTCAAATCAGGATATGGCGCTGCAAATGCCTGCACAGCGGGGTCAATTGTTTGGGGCGGTTTATTCAGTTAACAAAGATTCTGGTTTAACTGAGTTGTTTCCTGATACGGTGATGACTCCTGAAGCTTGGCAGGAAAAGTTGGATAATTGGGGAAATTCTTATCAGTTAATTGAAGTTGGTAGCGAGTTGGGTTGGTCGGTTTCTAGTGTGTTGGAATTGGCTTATTTGGAGTGGAAACAAGGAAGTCGCCCTGATTGGTCGGATGCTCTGCCTTATTACGGGCAACATCCGGTTAAGGGACACTGAATATTGGGAATAGGGTATTGGGAATAGGGCATTGGGCATTATTTCGTTTCTGTTAAATCAACTTGTAGAGTGCGTTTTTTTTCTGACCATGCCGTATTCCCAATGCCCGTAAATGATTTATAAGCAATTAAGCAGACTTGATATTGTTGTTTATTTAAGGGCGATACAAACTTCGAGGCAAAAAGTTAATGTTAGCGGGTCTGGGCTTTCGGTTCGCAATCGATCGATCTCAGCTCGATCGCAGCCGCGAGATTCCATAAAATCGAGCATCCAGTTCGTTATTGTAGCGAGATCGATGTATTTTGCTCCGAGACAAACAGGGCAAATTTCTGGGCTGAGGGTACCGGTGCCGCCGCATTCGGGGCAATCCCAGTGGCTGGTTACGGGATCGGGGGTAGTTAGGATGTTGTTCATGCTGGGAAAAAGTACGCGCGGCGTAGCGATCCTGCAGGGAATCGCACTACTCGTTAACTCTAGCAAAAATGCCGATCGCCCTGACTTCTTCCTGCCTTAACACTAAGCGGGCTAGCGACTAAAATTGAAAAAAATACAAAAGGGGTGGCTATGTTCGATCGCACTCAATGGTTTTTGGCTGGTATGTCGATCGCACTTTCGGTTCAGCTAAGTCAGCCAGTTGCAGCAGCCGTGCCCGTTGGTAAAGTCGTACAAACAGCACAAACTAACAGTAACGAAGCTGCTGAAAAAGCTTTCAAAGAGGGACTGCAACTGTACCAGCAAGGAACGGCCCAAGCAAAAAGAAGTGCGATCGTCAAGTTGGAAGAAGCCTTAAAGCTGTATCGAGAAGTGGGCGACAATGGAAAGCAAGCGTTTAGCCTCACTGCTCTTGCCAAAATCTACTCAGACTTGGGAGAAAAACAGAAAGCTCTAGAATATTACAGCCAGTCGCTTCCCCTCTTTCGGGCAACCGGCGATCGCCGTGGGGGAGCTCACACCCTCACCAACATCGGCGGTGTCTACTCAGATTTGGGAGAACAACAGAAAGCGCTAGAGTATTACAGCCAGTCGCTTCCCCTCTTTCGGGCAATCGGCGATCGCCGTAGGGAAGCTGGCACCCTCCACAACATCGGCGGTGTCTACTCAGATTTGGGAGAAAAACAAAAAGCGCTAGAGTATTACAGCCAGTCGCTTCCCCTGAGACGGGCAACAGGCGATCGCCGTGGAGAAGCTCTTACCCTCAACAACATCGGCGGTGTCTACTCAGATTTGGGAGAACAACAGAAAGCGCTAGAGTATTACAGCCAGTCGCTTCCTCTGAGTCAGGCAACAGGCAATCGCGATGGGGAAGCTCTCACCCTCAACAACATCGGCAATGTCTACTCAGAATTGGGAGAACAACAGAAAGCGCTAGAGTATTACAGCCAGTCGCTTCCTCTGAGTCAGGCAACAGGCGATCGCCGTGGGGAAGCTGTCACCCTCCACAACATCGGCGGTGTCTACTCAGAATTGGGAGAACAACAGAAAGCGCTAGAGTATTACAGCCAGTCGCTTCCCCTGAGACGGGCAACAGGCGATCGCCGTGGGGAAGCTGGCACCCTCCACAACATCGGCTTAGTCTACGATGAATTGGGAGAAAAACAGAAAGCCCTAGAGTATTACAGCCAGTCGCTTCCCCTGAGACGGGCAACAGGCGATCGCAGCGGGGAAGCTACCACCCTTAACAACATCGGCAATGTCTACTCAGATTTAGGAGAAAAACAGAAAGCGTTAGAGTATTTGGGCCAGTCGCTTCCCCTGAGTCGGGCAACAGGCGATCGCAGCGGGGAAGCTACCACCCTCAGCAGCATCGGCTTAGTCTACT
>NZ_JAUBQS010000031.1:0-37220 GCF_036701355.1 Microcoleus sp. Pol12B3 | reverse complement strand
CAGATTTGGGAGAAACACAGAAAGCGCTAGAGTATTACAGCCAGTCGCTTCCCCTGAGTCGGGCAACAGGCGATCGCAGCGGGGAAGCTACCACCCTCAACAACATCGGCTTAGTGTACTCGGATTTGGGAGAAACACAGAAAGCGCTAGAGTATTACAGCCAGTCGCTTCCCCTATTTCGGGCAGTAGGCAATCGTGGTAAGGAAGCTACCACCCTCGGCAATATCGGTAGTATCTACTCAGATTTGGGAGAAACACAGAAAGCGCTAGAGTATTACAGCCAGTCGCTTCCCCTGAGTCGGGCAACAGGCGATCGCCGTGGGGAAGCTACCACCCTCTATGGTCTTGCCTATGTCAAACGGGATCTCGGCAATCTTACCGAAGCCCTCAAAAATATTGAATCTTCTCTCAAAATAATCGAAAACCTCCGCACTAAAATAGCCAGTCCTGAACTCCGCACCTCATATTTTGCCACAGTACAAAACTACTACGAATTCTACATCGATTTGTTAATGCAACTGCACAAAACTAATCCTAAATCCGGCTATGATACAAAAGCCTTAGAAGCCAGCGAACGTTCGAGGGCTCGCAGCCTCCTAGAACTTCTCCAAGAAAGTAACGCCAACATTCGTGAAGGTATTTCCCCCGATTTACTGCAACAAGAAAAGAGCCTGCAACAGCAACTTGATGCCGTTGAAAAGCAGAGCATCGAAGCCCTCAGTCACCCCAATCCCAACGCCACTAAAATCGATGAAATCGACAAACAGCGACTCTCACTTTTGCAAGAATATCAGCAAATTCAAACCCAAATTCGTAGCGCCAGCCCCCGCTACGCTGCCCTCACCCAACCCCAACCTTTAACGCTGCCAGAAATTCAGAAACAGATTCTCGATGAAAACACTATTTTATTGCAGTATTCCCTCGGCCTAAACCGCAGTTATTTGTGGGTTGTGACATCAACCGCACTAACTAGCTATGAATTACCAAAACGCGCTGACATTGAAACGGCAGCAGTGGCTTTCCGCACCGCTGTCACTAGCCCAACCCAGAGAAATATTCCCCAAAAAGTTGCCCAAGTAAGTGCAAATCTCGGTCAAATAATTTTACAGCCCGCCGCATCCCAATTAGGCAATAAACGCTTATTAATTGTTCCCGACGGCGTGCTGCACTATACCCCTTTCCCGGCGTTAACTATTTCCCAAACCCGGGGACAAAATACCAATGTTTCCTTAATTGCCGAACATGAAATTATTACCCTGCCTTCCGCCTCAACTCTCGCCATTCTCAGGCAAAATTATGGAGATAGAAAACCGCCGGGCCAAACTTTAGCAATTTTAGCCGATCCTGTTTTCAGTCCAGATGATGAAAGAATTAAAGGAAAAATCACCCAAGAAACGACTGAAAAGTTAGAAGCAAATAACCTCGGTTTAAATCGCTCGCTTCGTTCTTCCGAGATAGAATGGCCGCCAAAACGCCTACCATTTACCCGCCAAGAAGCCCAAACAATATCCAGCTTATTCCCCTCAGCTTTTAGCCGTCAAATATTTGATTTTGATGCCAGTCGCACTACTGCTACCGATGGAAATTTAGTCAATTATCAAATCATTCACTTAGCCACCCACGGCCTTGCCAATAGCAAAAATCCCGAACTGTCAGGAATTGTGATGTCGATGGTAGATGACAAAGGCAATCTGGTCAATGGTTTCTTGCGCCTCACGGATATTTTCAACTTGAAACTGGCGGCAAATTTAGTGGTTTTAAGTGCTTGTAAGACGGGAATGGGACAGAATGTTAAAGGCGAAGGAATGGTGGGATTAACGAGGGGTTTTATGTATGCAGGGGCGCAGCGGGTGGCAGTGAGTTTGTGGAGTGTAGATGATGAAGGAACTGCTGTGTTAATGCAAAAGTTTTATCAAAAAATGCAGCAACAAAAGTTAGCGCCGGCGGCAGCTTTGAGGGCGGCGCAGATTGAAATGATGCAGCAGGAAAAATGGAAATCTCCCTATTATTGGGCTGCTTTTACTCTTCAGGGCGAGTGGAAATGATATACACCACTTTTGCTGGTAAGTAAGTACATAACCCTTCTAGGGACAGGGCAATGCCCATTGGTGTCAAGTTAACGTTCAATTGGTAGTCCGATAGTCCGATAGTCCGACAGTCCGACAAGGAATGAATTCCCTGGCGGACTAACGGGTGGGCGGGCTAACAACTTAAGTTGACACCAATGGACCGAAGAGCCCGGAACGGGCATCTTGCCCGTTCCACAAAGAATGAGTTTTCTTGTGGGGTGGGCCGGAAAGCCCGCCCAGAGAAGGGTTTATCGCCCGCTAGCTAAAGCCTCCCGCAATTTGCGGCCCCGCGATTTATCCCGAAGTTCTGGAGTCGCCATCCGCAACACAAAATCCAGCAACCAAGGCGCAATTCGGTGACACCAAACTGCTAGATGACTTTGCCATCCTACCAAGATTTCCGGCGCATCTTTGTGCAATCCCGCGACAAGTGCTAGGGCAACTTTTTCGGGAGTTGTGGGCACTACCCAGCGAAATTGTTCCAAGTCTCGCACCATGTCGGTATCTGTTAGAGATGGCAGCAAAGCTGTGACTCGAACATTGTACTGAGTTAACTCGCTCCGCAAAGCTTGGGTGAATCCCAAAATCGCAAATTTGGTAGCAGAATAAGTCGCCATTGTCGGAGCGGCAATTTTGCCCATTAAGCTGGAAACATTGACGATGGTTCCCTCTTTTTGAGTCGCCATTCGCCGAGCTATCAAGCGGGTAATTGTGTAGGTTCCGAGCAAATTTAAGGCGATTTCTTCCTCGATTAACGGCAGCGGGGAACGCAAGAATGATGCTTGGTGCGCGACGCCTGCACAGTTGACTAGCAGGTGAATCGGGCCGCAATCTCGCCAAGCTTGGGCGATCGCAATATTCACCGCTACTGACTGAGTTAAATCCAAAGCTAACGGCACTACTTCTGTGCCCAAAACATCGATTTCCTCTGCCAGTTCAATTAATTGCTTGCGGTTGCGCGCCACAATCAACAAACGTTTGACTCCTTGTCTCGCTAATTCCAGGGCGATCGATCGCCCAATTCCGCGCGAAGCTCCTGTAACAAGAGCTGTTTTTCCTTGAAGTTGCATAGATTAAACCTTTTGGTTGATGCTCACCGCGGCACGGAGTTATGAGTTGTGAGTTGTGAATTATCAGTTATGAGTTGAATGTTTTGGCGGTAACAACTCATAATTCATAATTGTTGAAAAGGCTATCTTGTTTCGATAGACCTCATTTATTCGTGGGGTTAACTCAAAACTGAAAACTTTTGAATCGCTAACGTGCGCGTGAGTTGAACTAAACTTTTTTGGCTTGCCAGGAATCAGTCAAATATCTGGTCATTTAACCTCATGCAAGCAGACAAACCTGAGATGGGCAAGCCTAGTCGGGAAGCATGGACAAGCGGGCTTGATTACCGCTTTTTCTTCAGTCCGCAGAGGCGGAATTTGCCTGTGTAGCCGTGAATTTATTCGCCGGGAATTTGTTTTCTTCAGTCCGCAGAGGCGGACTTTGCCTGTGTAGCCGCGAATTTATTCGCCGGGAATATTCGCCGGGATTAGTTATTCGCCAGGGCTTAATTACCCCTTTTTTTTGTCCGCAGAGGCAGACGATATCCTGTGCAATCGCGACTTAAAATCGCCGGGGATTCGTGCGAATTGGCACAGGATAATTGAGCAATGCAGATTATCAATTCCACACCTCCTAGATATGAGAATTTCCTATCTACACACACCTTAACAACTAGAAGTTAAAGCGGCAACAATTTTTAATAAATCTTCTGCAACACTTCTTTACACAATTCTCATACGGCAGATTTCCAAGTGCCGTGAAAGCCCAAAGGTACGACACCGGGCAATTCTAGCTTGCAAACAGGTTCGCGGGAAAGTCCGTCGCTGTCAAATATCCAGACTTCGCTGCTGTCAGAATTGCCGTCATAAATAACTGTTACTATCCAACCTTTCTCCGACGAAATATCTGGAACGTAGATGGGCTCTGCGGGATAGCGATTTTCGCCCAAGTCGGCAATTGTGAGATTGCGGGTTTGCGTGTCCAAACGGGCGATCGCGCCGTAACGTTCCGGTACAATATCAACATCAGGGCGATACATTGCCAGATAAATATATCGCGAGTCTTGCCCTATTTCTGAAGCAGGTACCGTGGGAAACTCGCACGGTTGATCCAGCAATTCTTCGGCTGCTGTCACTTGGCCAGTTTGAGGATTTAGACACACCCGCCACAGAGTCCCCTCCGCATCGGTGCGAGTTTCGCCCGTCGCTACTTCTTTCAGCCGCTGATTAGTTTGAAAGTCAGCGAAGCGCACAAAATCTACAGCCACCGAACCATCTTCCTTCACAAAACCGTTAGCAAAATGCCACTGGAACCAAGGTTCTGTTTCGCCGCGACTAACTAAAGAGAGAGTTTCTGAGTCAAAAACTAATATCTGAGTACCTAACTCCGGTTTCCACTTAAAGGACTCGCTATAACTGCTAATTCCCGTTAACAATGGCAAAAAATTGACTTGCACCGGCGGGATAAAAAATATCAGATACTTTTCCGCAAAAACAAAATCGTGGAGCGCGTAAATTCCATCTAAAGCAACTGTTGATTGTTGCACGATTTTCCCAGTAAAATCGCTTTTATACAGATTCAACTTTGTAGTCGCACCGTTGGTAATTCCAAAGTTGAAAATATTGCCGGTAATCGGGTCGCGCTTGCAGTGAGCAGAATAAACAAATTTACTATCTAAAGTGCCTAAATCGTCCGTTCCCTGAGTTTCCAGGGTTTGCAAATCGAGGCGGTGAGGCGGGCCACCTTCCCACAATGCCAAAAGGCGATCGGGCAAAGCTAAAACAGAAGTATTGGCCGAATTTTTAACAGTTTTAGTCCACCGCAACCAAACAGGGCCCGGTGCTGTCATGCCATAATTACTGTAGAGAAATTTATCAGCTTTTTCTTCAGCTAGATATCCCGCTGTTTGCACGTAGCGATAAACAGCCGTAGCACCGACATCGGTAAAATGTACTGCCAAAATTGCACCGTCGCCATCAAACCAGTGTCCCGCAGCAACACCACCACGTTCCAAACGTCCGGGCCCGTTGCGGTAGAGACTGCCGCGCAATCCTGCGGGAATTTTACCGCTTTTAACGGATAACTGAGTCAGCGGAAATTCCGCAGCCGGACGGGCTAAAGCTTGAGCCCAGGATTTTTTAGGTGAGATTTTAGTGTCTGTTTTCATTTGAAACTGGCAATTTTCAACTGATATTGCAGAAATTTTCCTTTACAATTATAGCAAAAATCATCTATAACAGTGCTCGCGTGATCCATTCATCAAGGAATGAACAATTCTTCAATCCCCCAATCTAAAATCTAAAATCTAAAATCTAAAATCTCAACCTGTACCTCACTTAATCGAACAAGGGTATAACACCTATGACTCTCCGCCGCCGTGCTCTGCTGACAACTTTTGGGCTGACTGCTATTGGTACTCAGCTTGTGCCGTTAGCGAAGCCCTCGAAGAGGATCGCCCAAATCAACCTATCTCCCAAAAGTGCGATCGTGAAGCCGCGCCGCCTGCAAGTTGGCGATACTATAGCTTTAATCAATCCTGCCGCTTTCAACTATAAAAAAGAAATAGAGGATTTTTTTAAAGTTATCGAAAAGCTGGGATTAAAAGTTAAACTTGGAGAGCATTTTTACGATCGCTACGGCTATTTAGCGGGCAAGGATGCCGATCGCGCCGCCGATGTCAACGCAGCCTTTGCCGATGACTCAGTGCGAGCTATTTTTACCGGGATGGGCGGCTGGGGCTGCGGTCGGATCTTGTCGCTCCTGGATTACAATATGATCGGCAACAACCCCAAAATTATCATGGGATTTAGCGATATTACTGCGCTGTTGTTGGCGATTTATGCTAAAACTAATATAGTTACTTTTCACGGCCCTTTAGGTGCATCAAGTTGGAGTCCCTTTACAGTGGATTACGTCAAAAAAGTTTTGTTTGACGGAGGTTCTGTGACGATGCAAAACTCCCAAAGCGTGCAAGTTCAAACAATCGGGCGGGGCACAGCTAGGGGCACACTAATCGGCGGCAATTTATCAGTAATAGCAGCAATGGTGGGTTCTGCATATTTACCGCAGTGGGAAAACAGTATTTTGTTTGTTGAGGAAGTTGGCGAAGAAGTTTATCGCATCGATAGAATGTTGACGCAGCTTAAATTAGCGGGCATTCTCGATAAAATATCAGGTTTTATTTTCGGACAGTGTACCAAGTGCGAAGCTGAAAAACCCCAAGAGTCCCTAACCTTACCTCAAGTATTGTCCGACCACATTCGCCCTTTGAAGATTCCGGCGTGGTACGGTTCAATGGTGGGACACATCCGGGAACAGTTCACTTTGCCGATCGGTCAAGAAGTCGAAATCGACGCTGACTCTGGTACAATTAAATTGTTAGAATCCGCTGTCAGCTAAATCTTAAACTATTCTGGATATTACCGAGGCAGAGCCTCCGGATCTGGGTTCCCAGGCAGAGCCAGGGAACGAGAAATAAATTTAACACAAAATCTGAAATATCGTGAAAAAAACCGCACAATTAATTAAACCCTTAACAGTAATAATTTTGACAATTTTTTGCCTGTTGCCGCTCAATGCCTGTGCAGCAAGTAAAACCGCAGATGGCGACGCCATTTACCAGCAGCGAACAGTGCACAATCCCGACGGAATCGGCAAATTTTACATGGGTAGAGAAATTGCCCAAGTCATGGGATATCAAGGCGCTGGTTGGCTGGAAAGACCGTCTCGCGGCATGGAAGAAAAATCAGCTCGATTAGTGAACAATCTCGATTTAAAACCAACCGATATTGTCGCCGACATTGGAGCGGGAACGGGATATTTTAGCTTTCGCATCGCTCCCTTAGTTCCAGAAGGAAAGGTTTTGGCAGTTGACGTGCAGCCGGAAATGATTAATTTTATTAAATTGAATAAACAAGAAAAAAATATTGCTAACGTTGAGCCAGTTTTGGGAAGTATAGACAATCCTAATTTGCCGGAAAACAGCGTTGATTTAGTTGTGATGGTCGATGCTTATCACGAATTTGCATATCCCAGAGAAATGATGCAAGGAATTGTGAAAGCACTCAAACCGGGAGGCCGCACGGTATCGATCGAGTATCGAGGCGAAAACCCGATGATTCCCATTAAAGGTTTGCACAAAATGACGCAGAAGCAGGTGAAAAAAGAAATGGCAGCCGTCGGTTTAGTATGGAAAGAGACAAAAGATATGTTGCCCCAGCAGCATTTGATGGTGTTTGAGAAACCATCTCAAATTTAGCAGCCAAACAGAGCGATTGTGTACCATTTTTACTCATTTTTGTCAAGGTACAAAAGACGTATTTTTGAGGCTCGCGATCGCTCGGTCAAACATACTAAGCCTTAAGTAACCCTTAAGATAGACATTTTACTAAAAATACCATTTACAATTAAAAATTGATAACCCAGAGGCGCTTCTTTCATTTTTCAAGCGAAGAAGTGTCGCTATTAAGAAGTACCAGCGTGAACATTCCAAGTTCCATCCTCACCATGCTCGCCGGCATCGTAGTGACTCTGATCAGTCTCTGGTACGGGCAGAATCACGGTTTGATGCCGATCGCCGCCTCTGACGAAGCATCCGACATAGACGCACTTTTCAATACAATGATGACCATTTCCACTGGATTATTTATCATGGTCCAGGGAGTGCTAATCTTTGCTGCAATTAAATATCGCCGCCGTCAAGGAGACAACACAGACGGGCCGCCTTGGCATGACAACTTTCCCTTAGAAATTCTTTGGACAGCCGTGCCGGCGGTGATTATTTTAGGAATCGGAGTCTACAGTTTTGAGATTTACAACTCAATGGGAGGCCTCGATCCGATGGGTAATCACGACCACGGCACCATGCAAGCGCACTCTAAAATGCGGGGAAGTGCGATCGCAGCCACACTCTCAGATACACCCCAAAACGCCCCTCAAATTCCGTCTCAAAAACTTGTTGCTTTAGGCGTAGGCGCTTCCCCAGAAAATGAAGACAAACCAGCAGACTTAGTTGTAAATGTCACAGGTTTGCAGTACGCCTGGATTTTTAGCTATCCAGAAAGCGGCGTTAGTTCTGGCGAACTGCATATGCCACTCAACCGCGACGTACAGCTAAATATCTCAGCTCAAGACGTGCTGCACGCATTTTGGCTGCCAGAATTTCGCCTCAAACAAGATGCAATTCCCGGGCGGCCGAGCGAACTGAGATTTACACCAACTAAAACCGGCGAATACCGGGTTGTTTGTGCTGAATTGTGCGGCAGTTATCACGGAGCGATGAAAGCTGTAGCAGTCGTTCACACGCCAGAAGAATTCGACACTTGGCTGCAAAGCCAGCAAGTTGCTAGCAGTCAAAACTTAGAGCAAGCAGTTGCAGTCAATCCTGGGGAATTGTCAGACGGTGAATTTTTGGCTCCCTACGTCAGGGAAATAAAAATTAATTCCGAAACCCTAGAACAACTTCACCCAACTCATCACTAAAAATAGTCATTAGTTCCTGGCACTGAATCTTTGATCCTGAGCTAATAACTAATGACTAATAACTAATGACTAATAACTATGACACAAGCACAGTTCCAAGAAAGTGCCAACACTGAGGCTCGCGGAACAGCGCCCGCCGATAGACATTGGCGCGACTACTTCACTTTTAATACCGACCACAAAGTCATCGGTATTCAATACCTGGTAACAACATTTATTTTCTATCTAATCGGCGGCGTGATGGCAACTTTGGTGCGAACAGAACTCGCTACCCCCGACGCCGATTTTGTCACCCCCGAACTCTACAACAGTTTATTTACTGTTCACGCCACGGTGATGATATTCCTGTGGATTGTACCCGCCGGAGCCGGATTTGCTAACTTTTTAATCCCCTTAATGATAGGGGCACAAGACATGGCATTTCCCAGGCTGAATGCCGTTGCCTTTTGGCTGATTCCCGTAGGCGGCGTGTTGCTGTTGAGCAGTTTTTTGGTGGGAGCTCCGCAGGCGGGTTGGACTTCCTATCCGCCTTTGAGCTTAGTTACTGCTCAAGCGGGGGAAGAAATTTGGATTCTCAGCGTTTTGATTCTGGGAACTTCTTCGATTTTGGGGGCGGTTAATTTTGCCGTTACCATCTTTACCATGCGCGTTCCGAGCATGAGTCTCAATGAAATGCCTTTGTTTTGCTGGGCGATGATTGCGACTTCAGCTCTGACTTTGATTGCTACTCCAGTGTTAGCCGCAGCTTTGATTTTGCTGTCGTTTGACTTGTTAGCAGGAACGGCATTTTTTAACCCCACAGGCAACGGCGATCCCATCGTCTACCAGCATTTATTCTGGTTTTATTCGCACCCGGCAGTTTACATTATGATTATGCCCTTTTTCGGGGTGATTTCAGAAGTTTTGCCGGTGCATTCCCGCAAGCCAATTTTTGGTTATTTGGCGATCGCATATTCCAGTCTCGCGATCAGCTTTTTGGGCTTGATCGTGTGGGCGCACCATATGTTTACCAGCGGCACTCCCGGCTGGCTGCGGATGTTTTTTATGATCACGACTATGATCATCGCCGTACCAACTGGGATTAAAATATTTAGCTGGTTGGCAACTATTTGGGGAGGAAAACTCCGGCTTGTCAGCGCCATGCTATTTGGGATGGGTTTTATCTCAACATTTGTGCTCGGCGGCATCACCGGGATCATGGTGGCTTCCGTACCTTTCGACATTCACGTTCACGACACTTATTTTGTCGTCGCTCACCTGCACTACGTGCTATTTGGCGGCTCAGTGTTTGGAATTTACGCTGCTTTTTACCACTGGTTCCCCAAAATGACGGGGCGGATGATTAATGAATTTTGGGGTAGAGTTCACTTTGTTTTAACCTATGTTGGCTTTACTGTAACTTTCTTGCCGATGCACGCTTTGGGGATGCAAGGAATGCCTCGGCGGGTGGCAATGTACGACCCAAAATTTACCACAATTAATGTCATTTGTACTGTAGGTGCTTATATGCTGGCAGTGTCTACAATCCCGTTTATCATTAATGTGATTTGGAGCTGGAGGTACGGCCCGAAAGCAGGTGACAATCCTTGGCAAGCTTTGAGTTTGGAATGGATGACGACTTCGCCGCCCCCCATCGAAAATTTTGAAGGAGTGCCGGTATTGGCAACGGGGCCCTACGATTACGGCATGGAAAAAATTCAGCATACTGGGGAACGTCTCAGGCTCAAGCTGAGGGAAAATGCCACCCGCAACGCCCAGAAAACAGGTATTCCTATTGCGGAGGCTCAAGCTTCAACTTTCTTGGGCCGTACTGCAACTTTGGTCGCTCCTGAATCAGAGGTAAATGCTGATTCTCCTGCTGATGAAAGTCAAGATGGCGAATAGTTATTAGTCATCAGTCATCATTTATTAGTCAAAAGTCATTAGTCATTAGTTATTAGTTATTGTGCGTTGCAATATCAGAACTTGGGACAAATGACTTTTGATAGTAACAGCACACCAGCGATGTAGGGATAAAAAATTTCCCCTCTTGCTTCTTCCCTCTTCCTTCAACATCCATTACCAACTAGCAATTTATTATGCAAATTCCAGCGATCGATCCGACAAAAACAGCCCTAAATTACCATCACGAGGGCGAAGTAGAAGCACACGGTGTCGAGCATCCCGACCACCGAATGTTAGGTGTAATTGTGTTCCTGTGCGCTGAAGGCATGATATTTTTCGGTATGTTTGCCGCGTATTTGATTTATCGGGCGATGGCGCCCGTGTGGCCTCCTGAAGGTACCCCGGAGCGAGAGTTATTGCTGCCGGGAATCAATACGATAATTCTGATTGCTAGCAGTTTTGTGATTCACAATGCGGATACTGCAATCAAAAAGAATGATGCCGCCGGAATGCGGAATTGGTTGCTCGTAACTATTGCTATGGGCGCAGTTTTCTTGTTCGGTCAAGTTTACGAATACACTCATTTAGAGTTTGGCTTGACGACGAATTTGTATGCCAGTTGCTTTTACGTTTTGACTGCTTTTCACGGCTTGCACGTTACCTTGGGAGTGCTGTTGATGGTGGCGGTGGTGTGGCGATCGCGCGCGCAAGGCCATTATTCTAGCGAGCACCACTTTGGAATCGAAGCGACTGAGATTTACTGGCACTTTGTGGATGTGATTTGGATTGTTTTGTTTCTGTTACTGTATATTTTGTGATCCCAGAGGCTTTTCGACCTCTGCCACAAGAGATTTGTAAGACCCCCAATTGGGGGTTTTTTTATTGTTTGGAGAGTGCGATCGAGCTTCATTCACATGAATCAAAGCCGATCGCGCTAAACTAAAAGTAGCAATTCTCTTATCCAGCAGCATTGAGAAAATTATGCAGTGCGAATTGTGCGATCGACAAATGGAAGCATTAACCGCCCATCACCTCACCCCCAAACAAAACACCAAGCGGAAAAACGAAGCTCCCAGCCCGACAATCGACATTTGCTCAGCCTGTCACCGCCAGATTCACTCTCTATTTGACAACAAACACCTCGCCCAAGAGCTCAATACCCTGGAAAAGCTCAAAAATAACCCAGAACTCCAGAAATTTGTCTCTTGGATTAAGAAACAAAAAACCGACAAACGCATTCAAGTACGCGGCAAAAAAGCTCGATCGTAGGGCGAGAAATTAGGTATATAGTCCTGGACGCAGTTACTATCTGAAGCCCAGTTTCTTGATTAATTTTTCCTTCCCTAAGCCAAAATTTTCCATAGAAACCCGGTTTGTTTGCGTAAATCCTAGTATAGTGATTTACTTATTGGTAACAAGCTGCCAACAATTATTATGAACCTCACCTCCCTCGAACTCGCAAAAGACCGAGCGCGCATCTTCAAAAACTACCTCCAAATGGAAATAGATGCCCAAGCTAACATAAACAAACTAGCTTTTTTAGACAGGGGCATTGAAAAATCCCCTTACCAACAAGAAATTAAAAACTATCCCGATTATCTCAAACAGAAACCAGACGGCTTAAAAGTAATTAGCTCTATTCCCGGCCCCAATAATCCCCTCAAACCTACCCCGTTTCCCAGCCTGGGAGAACTACCTCAAATTAACTCTCAAGCTTTAAATTTTTTGCACGCAGATATTAAGGAAGCCTGCGTTTGTATTGGTACTTTTGTAGACGGCAAAATTCAGGCACAGTGGCTGGGAAAAAACGCGCTTACCAATGCTGAGCAGTGGAGTGCCACTAAAATTATCGCACTCCTTAATATCGTCAGTCAAATAAATAGCAAATATCCCGACTGCGACATTGACAACTGCGTTGTTAGAGATGGCAACGGGCTAAGACACGATTTTTACTTTTATGATGTAGCAAAAGACATGATTAGCTATGCCTCAAATATAGCAAGTTCAAACTCCTTAGCCGCGATGTTCAAACGCTTCGATACTCGCATAGGACTAGAGCAATGGCTGAAGAGCGCTACTGGCAATAACGACCTAATTTTTCGCGGCGATTACGGAGAAAATCCTTATGTCAACAACCCAAAAATCTTCGATCTCACCAAAAAACAAGTGCTGCTAAGTGCCGCAGTAAACAGCACCAAACAAAAAAATTCCGTATCTGCTTATGACTTGACCAGGCTGATTTCTATGTTAGGATGGCACTTCCACATCGAACAGCGATCGCGCCTGAAAGGATCTCAGTGGAACAGCCTAGAAAGCATTGTCAGAGCAATGGGACATGACAGCGCTCGATATGTGGACGTAGCAATTAAAACTTTGGGGATGGATAGCCTGATCACTTCTCCAGTAATTATCTCAAAATTGGGTTACGGACTGAGCTCGATCAGGGGAACCCTAGAAACAGTTTATGTGGCTTTAGTGCGGTTTGTTGACGAACGGCCGAAGGCGGCGGGAAAGCCGGCAAAACTCAGAACTTTAGCCATGACTTTGCGGGCAGAAAAACCTGTAGGCGGTTCCAGCAGTGTCGATCGCTTGGCGATCGAACTCGACGCCAGATTTTGCGCCGAAGTCACGGAAATTCTCCGCCGATTGTTTGCGGAAGAATTTTAAAGGCGGGCGATCGACTAATGAGAGAGTCGGTGAAACTTGCGGTAAAGCATCCTGTTCACCGGCTTTCCCTCCCGCAAATGTTGCTCAGTTATTGCCGCAACTTCCTCCTGACAAACACCGCTGTACCAAACCTCTTCTGGCAGCACCAACACCATCGGCCCGTTGCCACACTGTCCCAAACAACTGCTAGCAACAACTTCAACTTCTGAGGGCGACAATTTCTGAAATGCTGCCAGTATCTTTGCTGAATTTTGCTTGCGACAAGTGCGGTTTTGGCAAACAAGAACTCGCCTAGAAGATTCAATCATTTTCATATTTTTTACTTGACATTCTGGTACATATATGCTATTTTTTATCATGGGGATAATTGTGACCATATATGCCCAAATTTTAAGGTGCGCCGCAACGCACCCTACGATTAATCTGGTGACAACCCTTTAGAAGCCAACCATTGGCGATCGAACAAACGCGACTGATACCGAGCCCCACCGTCGCAGAGTACCGTAACAATCGTATGTCCTGGCCCCATTTGCTTCGCCAAAGCCAAAGCCGCCCCTACATTAATCCCTACAGAACCGCCCATAAACAGCCCTTCTTTCCTCAGCAGTTGGTAAATCACCCGAACAGCTTCAGTATCGTCAATTTGAATGGCATCGTCTACCGGGGCATTCTCCATATTTCCAGTCACGCGAGTGGTGCCAATTCCCTCAGTAATCGAACTGCCTTCAGTCTTAATTTCCCCAGTTTTGAAATAACTGTAAAGCCCGCTGCCCATCGGGTCTGCCAAGACAATTCTCACAGCAGGATTTTTTTCTTTCAAAAACATTCCTACGCCAGCAAAAGTTCCCCCAGTACCCGTTGCGGCTACCCAAGCATCAATTTTCCCGTTTGTTTGTTCCCAAATTTCCGGGCCCGTTGTCTCGTAATGAGCTCGGCGATTGGCTAAATTGTCAAACTGATTTGCCCAGACAGCATTCTCCATTTCCGCAGCCAATCTTCCCGACAATTTGACATAATTATTCGGGTCTTTGTAAGGAACAGCGGGGACAGTCCGAACTTCAGCGCCCAAGGTTTTCAAAGCATCGATTTTTTCTTGAGATTGGTTATCGGGAATCACAATCAAACATTTGTAACCTTTAGCGTTGCAAATGTGCGCCAAACCGATGCCAGTATTGCCGGCAGTGCCTTCAACAACGGTGCCGCCCGGTTTCAGCAAGCCTTTTTCTTCTGCGTCTTTGATGATGTATAAAGCAGCCCTATCTTTAACGGAACCGCCGGGATTTAGAAACTCTGCTTTGCCGAGAATTTCGCAGCCAGTTTCATCGCTGAAGCTGTTTAAACGAATTAGTGGTGTGTTGCCGATTGTGCCTACAAAGCCATTTTTAATATCCATATTTTTTGCGTGTGTGTATCCTATGATTAATTTTTACAATAAGTTGATATTTATTGCTACCACTTTTACCAAATCTTGCTCATATTAAGTATGAATCCGGGCAAAACGGGGTCGCCGCTGACTGTCACGGGATTCTCCAAACATTCCTCTGGCAAAGCAGGACGGTAAATATAAACTCTGCGATTTTTGCGGTCAATTAACCAGCCTAACTGCACTCCGGGTTCTCTCATATATTCTTGCATTTTGTCTTGCAATGGCTTGAGATTGTCAGAAGCAGACCTCAGTTCTACTACAAAATCCGGGCAAATCGGGGCAAACTTTTGCTTTTGTTCTGGTGACAAAGCATTCCACCGTTCCAGTTTAATCCACGAGGCATCTGGAGACTTGTCACCCATTGAAAGCTTAAATCCCGTACTGGAGTCAAAACAGATACCAGTTCCATCTTGCCCGGCCCAAATATACAACTCTCCAAACACGCTACCGCTGCGATTTCCCGTCTCCGAACCAGTAGGGGGCATAATTAGCAATTCTCCCGATTTGTTGCGTTCAATGCGTAACTCACTATTGATTTGACAGAACTCGAAAAACTCGTCGTCTGTCATTTGCAATTTGGGCGGTACTCGCAACACAATTGTTGATGAGAGCATTTTGCCTTTCCTCAAATCTAAAGTATTTACAAAAGATTGCACAATCTCTTTATTTGTAGTGAAGACTTTAGTCCTCAAAAATCCGGATTAAGGACTCAAGTCCTAACTACAAGCTGGTTTGACGCGCGAATTATAGAGGTAAGGTGTGCACTGCACACCTTACATAATTAGGTTCTGCCTCCAGGAATGTTAAACCTATTTATTCGGCTGAGGAGTCATCCGCAAATAAGGCTTAATCGGCGTATAACCTTTAGGAAATTTCTCTTCCAACTCTTTCGGGTCGGTAATCGAAGGTACGATTACGCAATCGTCGCCGTCTTTCCAATCAACTGGAGTCGCAACGCTGTATTTGTCCGTAAGTTGCAAGGAATCAATTACTCGCAAAATTTCATTAAAATTCCGACCAGTGCTAGCAGGATAAGTAATGCTCAAACGCAATTTCTTTTCCGGGTCAATAACAAAAACTGTGCGGATTGTTAAGTTGTTTAGCGAGTTAGGATGGATCATGTCGTAAATGTCGGAGACTTTACGATCGCCATCTGCTAAAATCGGATAATTGAGGGTGACATTCTGAGTTTCCTCAATATCTTTAATCCAGCCCATGTGAGAATCCACATCATCGACGCTGAGGGCAATGGTTTTGACGCCCCGCTTTTCAAATTCAGACTTGAGACGGGCCACTGCACCGAGTTCTGTGGTGCAAACTGGAGTATAGTCTTTCGGGTGAGAAAACAACACGACCCAGCTATCCCCAGCCCAGTCGTAGAAATTGATTTCCCCTTCAGACGAAGCTTGGGTAAAGTTGGGAACTGTATCGCCTAATCGCAGAGTCATAACTGATTTCCTCTAATTTTATTTAAGGACTGTTCCTTATCATGCCATAATTGCCCGGTTTCTCGATCGAGCTGTAAAGGATTCTAAACTTTTTGGTCGATCGATCGGCAATTCCACTACTCTAATGTATGTGTGGCTTCTAACGCTAAATTTTCTTGCTATGCTTTACTTTTTGCTTAAGGCAATACAGCCTTTTTTAGTCCCGCTGTGTTTTGTGTCCGCCTGGGGCTTAGTTTTTTTGCTATGTTTGAGTGTCGGGCGTACAGTCACCGACTCCCTGCGTCGAGCTCAGCGGATGCACCAAATCCCTTGTGCTAACTGCGTATTTTTCACCGGCGACTACCACCTCAAGTGTCCCGTTCAGCCTACTATAGCTTTATCTGAAGATGCGATCGACTGTCCTGATTATCGATCGCATTCGGGAATTTACGGTTAAAAAATCCGGCCGCCGCTTTACATATTTCTTAACATCTCTTGCTCTTTCAATTAAACTTAAGTTGTGGTAAAGAGATTTTTAGGAGTGTGGAAAGAATGCTCATTCAAAAGCTAAATGCCTGCGACGAGTTTATTGCTGGCGACGGTACTCAACTGCGAGAATTGCTGCATCCAGACAAACAATCTGTAGATTTGCGTTACAGTTTAGCCCACGCCACTTTGCCACCGGGACAAACTTCTGCGCTGCACTCCCTGACGACTTCTGAAGTTTACTACATCCTCAGCGGCGTTGGAGAAATGCACATCGACGACGAAAATCAATTCGTGGAAGCCGGAGATGCAGTTTATATTCCCCCAAACGCCAAGCAGTTTATTTACAACTGCGGCACAGAGCCGCTAATATTTATTTGTATCGTCGATCCGGCGTGGCGAAAGGAAGACGAGACAATTTTCCAGTAATTTTCTAGTGTTTATCCTTTTAGGCTCGTTACCCGGCTCTGCCCGGTAACGCCTATCTAAAAGCTCTGCCTCTACTGAAAAAAACATCACAAACGGAAAATCTCTTTTAACAACAACAGCACCCAGCCATATGTACCGAGTGATTTCCTCTTTTTTCAACTTCGATGTGGAGTTGCAATAATCCTCTGATTCAGTTGCATTGCTCCCCTCTAATTAGTTGAGGAAGTGTCAGCTTTGTTGGTGGGTGCTGCTATTGGTTGTTAATGAGACAGATGTGAGATTAAACAGCGTTTTTACTCCTTAGATTCTATTGTGAACTTCGCTGTGGTATCTAGAGGTTGTATCTGTCAGAGAAGCTTTTTGTTCGCTTCATATTATTAATTTAGCACCTTCTTCTAGAACCGCAAGTACCTGCAACTAAACTTTACATTTTTAGAAGTAAGGGCGGATAATTATGAAGTTAAATTAAGCATTGAGCTTTCTAACTGCTCAGCTAAAATAGTAGAGTTGGGCTGTGCTTGCTGCTGCGAGAAACGGCATAATATTTGTATGAAAACAACCAAACTCATCAAACTGTGCGCCTTATCGATCGGTATCTTCCTGCTGTGCAGCAGTGTAGTGACAGCGCAAACGACGGCGAACCCTCAACCTGGGCAAACTTACACTAACCAGGAGATTCTGCAACAGTTGGTGAAGGCGAAAGTCGTGTATCTGGGAGAAACCCACGATAGCGCAGAAGACCACCAAGCTCAACTAAAGATTATCCGAGAAATGCAGCGGCAAAATCGGAAAATTGCGATCGCAATGGAAATGTTTCAGCGTCCATTTCAAAGTGCGATCGACAACTACTTAGCAGGTAAACTGACCCAAGAGCAATTAATCGAGCAAACAGAGTACGATCGCAGATGGCGCTTTCCCTGGGAATCTTACGCCCCCATTTTGCGGTTTGCCAAAGAAAATCAACTACCCGTCCTCGCCTTAAATACACCCTCCGAAGTAACGAGAAAAGTTGCCAGTCAAGGTTTAGAAAGCCTCACAGCAGAGGAAAAAAAGCACATTCCGCCAATATCCGAAATTCGCACCGACAACACCGAATATCGGCAACTGCTGCTAGAAGTTTACCAGCAACACCAAAAGGCAGAACAGGGAAATAGTACGGCTTTTGAAAGATTTTTGCAAGCCCAAGTTTTGTGGGACGAAACTATGGCGGAAAAAATAGCTGAATTTGTCAAAGCAAACCCTGACTATCAAGTTGTGGTGTTGGCGGGTAAAGGACACATTATTTACGGTTACGGCATTCCCAGTCGCGTCGAGAGGCGTTTGGGGGTCGGGAATGTAAAAATGCGATCGGTTTTATTAAATTCCAGTGACAATCCTGCTTTATCGGCAGATAAACCCATTGCTGACTTTGTTTGGAATCACTCGAAATAGTACAATTATACGCGCAAGCAATAATCAGGAAAAAATCAATGACAAACAGACCAAAAATTCTCGCATTTGCCGGAAGTACCCGCGAAGCATCCTATAACAAACTGCTGGTAAAAGTTGCGGCGGCTGGGGCTACGGCGGCGGGTGCAGAAGTTACTTATGTAGATTTGCGCGATTTGCCGATGCCGCTATTTGACGAAGATTTGGAAGCAAAAGAGGGAATGCCAGAAAATGCCCGCAAATTGAAGGAATTGATGGTAGGGCATGACGGATTTTTGATAGCTTCCCCTGAATATAACAGTTCAATTACGCCTGTGTTGAAAAATGCGATCGATTGGGTATCGCGCCCAGCACCGGGTGAACCGGGATTGGTGGCATTTACTGGCAAAGTAGCGGTAATTATGAGTGCTTCCCCAGGCGGAATTGGAGGTTTGCGGGGATTAGTGCATTTGCGATCGATCCTGGGGAATATTAACGTATTGGTGCTCCCGGATCAGAAAGCAATTCCCCAAGCTTTTGAAGCATTTAATGCTGACGGTACGATGAAAGATCCCAAACAGCAGGACGCTGTTGAAAATCTCGGTGCTAAGTTGTCTAATGTGCTGTCGAAATTAATCGCCTGAAGCAATAAATTCATTTTGTAGTAGGGACACAGAAATATTGTGTCCCAATCCCAGCATCTGTTATTTTGCTGGCTGCATCAAGTGCGATCGCGTCGCAAAATTGCTACGCTCATAGTTAATTGGCTGTTATTCTCACCCCCAAATTAACATGACATTCACCACATACCCAAAATCAGCACCTCCTAAAACCAGCAGCCCGGCTTGAGAATTGCACTTAGAAAATCATCACTCTCGTGAATCCCTGAAATTGTAATATCGAGATTAGTTCGATCGCAAACCGCATAATTTTCTGAGTTTCTTCCCAGGTTTATTCTTGTATATTCCCACAGGTTAACTCTTCGGCATAGCCAATATGCCACTCATCTACTTTTTCCAACACCGCAGAAAATCTCTTTACCCTTGTGCCTCTACTTGAAAACGGGTATAATTTTATTTCCTAGAGATAATACGTAGTGGAAAACTTACCACAAATTGTACCATAACCGCATCACCCGATCGACGTAAAACAAAACCACCCGATCGCAGATTGGCAGAAATAGACAAGAGTAGGCATACTTGAACCATCGGTCATCGGTCGGTATATTTCTTCCAAACAGCACGGCAGGCGTGGGAGACTCCTCCGTCACGCCTGCCCTGCAGTTTTATTTAATAATTGTTCGATTTCCTACGGCATAGCTTCACTTCACCTAAATTACCCCATTTTTTTCTTCTTCCAAGCCTCCACAAACGGCACAAACACCGACACCAACTCCTGCCTGTTCACCACCAAAGTCGGATAAGAAACTCTCCCGTAATTCTTCCCCACTTCCAGCGGAAAAATCCCCTGGGATTCCAGCGGTAGCCAAACGGCACCCGCCGCCTTCACAATTACCCAACTCCCCGCAATATCCCAAATTTTCGGAGTCGCTTCCACCCCTCCCAACACCGCACCCGAAGCCACAGTCAAAAAATTGTAACTAGCCATACCCAACATCCGAACTTTACTCGGAAGATGAGGCCCCATTCCCACACTCCGCGAACACAAATTAAAAAAATGATTCCCGCTCATTTTATCCGCACTCGGCCGAATTTGCTGCCCGTTTAAAAAAGCACCTTGAGTCATATTGTCAAACACGCCACCCGCCAAATCAGGTGCATAAAAACCGTGAAAAGACTGATTAATTGGCGGCAAATGCACGCAGCCAAAAACCGGAGTTCCGCGATACAACAAACCCAAAGAAATACCCCAAATCGGAATTCCCCTAGCAAAATTAGTTGTACCATCCAAAGGATCGACAACCCAACACCATTCTGTATCGGGAAAAACTTGTTCTCCTTCCTCGCTCAAAATGCCGTGACTGGGGAAAGCAGATGCGATCGCACTTCTAATTTCTGCATCAGCCCACTTATCGGATTTCGTCACCAAACTCCCGTCATCCTTTTCATCCGCTTGCGCGGAACCGAAATCTTGCAGCAACTGCTGTCCGACTCTCTCGACAGTAACCCGTGCAAAACTTAAAATAGAATCCCAAAAATTAGTCATTAGTTATTCGTTATTCGTTATTGATTATTGGAACTAACAACTGTCACAAGCCACCGACTAACTGACAAAGCCTTAGTCTAATTCATTTTCAAGAATAGTAGCGATCGCACTTTTAGCATTATCCTGAAACTCCTCAACATCCACCCTACCCAACAACCAAACAGCCAGAATCATACCCACTGCAGGCACAGCAAACACCAACCCATAAGCCAACATCGGCACCCCAAACAAACTCCTGCCCAAATCCAAAATAGCACCGCCGCTAACGGTTGCCATACCCCGCGCCATCGCCTGCGACAAACCCCAAGCGCCAATAAAAGTGCCAGCAGTTTCTGCAGCAGTCAAATCCAACATCAAACTCAGCGCCCCCGTCGTCGTAATACCCGAAGCTAAACCAAACAACATTAAAGCCGACTTAAACACAATTGGATTTCCTGTAAATCCAGATAAAATAATTAAACCAAAACAAGCAGCCACCGACAAACAGCCCAACCTAATCGTATTTTGCTTGCCGAGGCGCGGTACAATAAAAAAACCAGTTGTACTCAAACCGATCAGAGTACCAGTACCGTAAATAGCATTCAAGCGAGTAGTTTCCGAAATCGGCATCTTAAAAATTTCCCCGCCGTAAGGTTCCAATACTGCATCCTGCATAAACAAGCAAATTGTCATAATCAGCAGGAAAGTAAAAAACAAACCGGTTTGGCGACTAGCAGTCAAAATCCGCAGCGCACTTCCCAAAGTAATTTTATCTTCTCGATTCACTGCGGACGATCGCACCCCGTACCGCGAATACTTTTTCTCAACTCCAAAAGTCGCAATTCCCACCAACAGCAAAACAACCGCCGGCACTTTCACAAACAAACCATTAATCGAAGCCTGCAACACTTCCCGCGACACATCCCCATCAATTTGCTTCAGCAAACCGCTGCTAACAATCGCCCCGATAATAATACCAACCATCAGCATCGACCACACCACACCCACCAACTTCGATCGATCTTCCTCATCCGAAACATCCACCAACAAAGCAGCAAAAGGAGTCGAACTCGAACAAATAGCAATACCGTAAAGCGCAAAAATCAAACCCAACAAACCCACCCAACCGTAAGTAGCAGTCGTCCACCCCACAGTCTCCAAACTGCCGCCCAGACCCCACATCACCTGCACCGCCAAAAAAGCGGAAATCACAAACAAAAGGCTTCCTACCCACACATAACCCGTGCGGTGATGGCCAAACAAAGGCTTAGCATCAGACATTTGCCCGAACCACACCCTAGCCGGCGCCACAAACTGGTGCATCGCTAGCGTACCCGCCACCACAGTAGCCGGAATCGCCAACTCCTTAATCATCACGCGATTGAGTACCCCCAGCGTCAAAATCGACATCATACCCAATCCCATCTGAAACAAACCCAACCGGAACATAGTCAGCAGGTTAACTCTCTTGATGGCACGAGTCGCGGAATCTGTTAATCTTGAATCTGGCAAACGGTCGATCGACATAGCTATTCAAATAAACACAGCATTTGCATTTATAGTAACTGACATACTCGCCACCAGCCGCGTTTCCTCCCCCGGCTAGAAGCTCGATCGCGACTATTTATAGAAAAATAATAGACAATAAAGAATTGTGGATTTACCAACCGTGACAACCATTACCCTAGGACAAAATGGCCCAGCCGTCATTCCCCTGTGCGTCGGAACTTGGGCTTGGGGCGACAAACTATTTTGGAACTACGGCAGCAACTACGGCGCCGCCGAAGTCGAAGCAGCATTCAAAACATCCCTAGACAGCGGAGTCAACTTTTTCGACACAGCCGAAGTCTACGGTAACGGCTTGTCAGAAGAATTGCTGGGGCAGTTTCTCAAAAAAACCACCCAACCCGTGCAAATAGCCACCAAATTCGGCCCCGTACCTTGGCGGATTACAGGAAAATCAGTTTCCGACGCTTTGAGTGCCAGCTTAAAACGCTTGCAAGTAGAACAAATAGCCCTCTACCAAGTGCACTGGCCCTTCACTTTTTTACTGAGTCAAGAAACCCTGATGAACGCCTTAGCGGATGAAGTAAAACAAGGCAGAATTCAAGCAGTAGGAGTCAGCAACTATTCAGTAGAACAGATGCGGCAAGCCCACAAAATACTAGCAGCAAGAGGCGTTCCCCTAGCAACAAATCAAGTCCGCTACTCCTTGCTGTCGCGGCAAGTAGAAAAACAAGGAATTGTGAGTGCAGCCCGCGAATTGGGAGTCACAATTTTAGCGTACAGCCCCTTAGCCCAAGGATTGCTTACCGGCAAATACACAGCCCAAGAACAACCTACAGGAGCCCGCAAAATGGACTCCCGCTTCAGTAAAAACGGCATCGAAAAAATTGAATTAGTCATGTCCACGCTGCGGAAAATGGGCAAAAAGCGCGATCGCACCCCCGCCCAAGTAGCCCTCAACTGGTTAATAGCTCAAAACGGAGTTATCCCAATTCCCGGCGCCAAAACTGCAAAACAAGCCGCAGAAAATGCAGGCGCATTAGGTTGGAATTTGAGCCAAGATGAAGTTAATCAACTAGAACTAATGACTCGTCCCTGGCGAGAATAAAGCAGCCAACCGAGTTTTTTGGGGAAATATTGTTCAATGTTTGAAACCTCAAAAAACTCGGTTGCTTTTGGCGCGCGCTCGTTTCCTTGGAATCAACCTGTAAAATATGGAGCATTGATGATGTTAGATATGAAGTTAATTCAATCTTGTCTTGATCAGTTAGATATTGCTTGTATTCAATATGAAAAGAGAAAAATAAAATGCTATCAGGAAAACTGCGAGCCATATGAAGATGACAGAGACTGGCCACCGATTACTGCAAATGTTATTATTTGGCTTGATGGGCAAAAGCCGGGTTCACCCGGTCGTTATGCTGATTTTACTGCTTCTAACTATTATATTATGCATTGGCAATTGTATCTACTAAATGAGGAGGGTATAAGAGAGTTGCGAGATTCCACTGATTATGATATCGAAGAGATACATGGGTCAGATTGGGAAAATCGCTACGACGATTGATGTTACTTGCTTGAATTGAATCAAAAATTATTACAGAACTTCACACCTACATCGATCGAACAGCTTCAGATTCTTTTTACCATATGTGCAATAACTTAATGATAACTATCAACTGTCAACTTTCAACTATTTCTTCGTTATGAAAATATTAACTGACTGGGGTTTCACGCGCGAAGGCTGGCGCAACAACAGCCGCGGCGAATATTTAGTTTTGCTGCAAGGAGCATTGCTCGCAGGATTTGCAATTTTACCAGTTTATCAACTGCCAGGATTCAAAATTCAATCACCTCAACTACTTTTTTATCTTAGCTGGACTCTAGCAAGTATTCTCAGCTTAAGCGGATTAATTTTCATAATCAAAGCACTAATAGACTTAGGAAAAAACCTCACACCATTGCCCTATCCCAGAGAAGACGGAAAATTAGTCCAAACAGGCGTTTACGGAATAGTGCGACATCCATTATACAGCGGCTTAATTTTAGCCGCACTAGGCTGGACAATTTTTCAACTCAGTATATCCCACTTAATAGCCAGCGCCATATTAATCATATTTTTCGACATCAAAGCCAACCGAGAAGAAACCTGGTTAACCGAAAAATATCCAGCCTATTCAGAATACAGCCAGCAAGTCAAAAAACTAATTCCCGGAATCTATTAACAGATTCCCTCTGCATCTGCGTTAATCTGCTTCTATCTGCGGTTAAAAAATGAAATATAACAAAAAAATACAAATTATACTGCTAGCATTAACACTATTTTTATGCTTGTCACAGCAATTAACAGCGTGCAGCTTTCTCAAAAAACCCTTTCAACTTCCCGCCTCAGCCAAACAAGAACCCTGGCCAATTCAAACAGGCCTCCGAACAGCCATCCTCCGCGACAATATACCAACAGTCAACCGCGTAGTTTTAGTACCCGACGAAGCCACCTTCTTAGCAGCAATCCAAAAATGGAATCTCAAAGGAAACTGGCCTATTCTCATCGAAGACAAAAAATATACGCCCATGTTTGTGCAGCGCTTTCAACCCGAAGAAATAGTGCGTTTGCCAAGCATCAAACAGCAACTGCCAAAAAATCAAAAACTCCAACAATTAATGCTGAACGCCTCAGCAGCAGCTTGGAATGCCACCGATACTCAAACCTTAAAGGCACAATGGACGCAACTCGGCTGGGAACCCCCAGGAGTAGTAATCACATCAGAAAACGACCCGGCACGCTCAGCAGCAGTTGCCTTAGCAGCCGCTCACGGTCAACCTTTAGTATTTCTAGAAGGCAACTTCGGAAAACCCAACGATACCCTCAACAACACACAGTGGAAAAATCTGCAACTAGCAGTTACAAAAGCTGTCGAATCAACCGGATATTTTTACTCTCAACTCGCAGACCCGATCGACACAATAACCATTGTACGCCAACTAGCAGTCAAATATCAATCTCCTGAAAAACCCGACGAACAACTAGCCGTTACCGACGGTTTGGGACGGCACCCCAACGGCGAACGCTGGGCGGCTGTCGGCTGGATTTACGGCTCCGAGGTACGATCGATCTATCAAGCGATGTGTGCCATATTTCTCGATACCGAAACCGCCATGCTTTATGACAGTTATCCCAAGGAAGGAAATTGGGGGAAATATGAAATGGAGGCAGCAGCTAGCGGACTAAAAACTATAGGTTTGAATGTCGAAGTAGTGCAGAAACCAGAATCTAGCCTGGAAAAGTGGGGGAGTTTAGCCTCAAAACCGTGGAAATTTGACTTAATATTAATGAATTCCAAAGGCTACCCAAAATCATTCCAAGTCGGCAACGGCGACGCTTCAGTTGAGGACATACCAAAACTCCAATTTCCCGCAGCAATCCACATGATCCACAGTTGGTCAGCAGCCGCCCCAGATGACAACAACACGGTTGCCGGAAGGTGGTTAGAAAATGGTGCTTACGTATATATTGGCAGCGTCAATGAACCTTTTTTATCTGCATTTATTCCACCTAAATTAATGGTCGATCGCCTGAAGCGAGGCTCACCCCTTTTAATCGCAGCACGCCAGCTAGAATCCCAACCTTGGAAAGTGGCCACCATAGGCGATCCGCTAATGTCGATCGCCAAACCCAGACCAAGAATCCCGCCCACTAAACAACCGATGTGATATTATGCGCGATCGAGGAATTTAAAATTGGAGATTTGAGATTTGTGATTGTAAGGTAAAACCTCAAATCGCCAATTCTTTAATTTGAAAGTTGTTTTGCAGGGAGTTATATGATATGACCCGTTCACTGATGCGATCGCCCTAAACGCCAACACGCTAAATATAGTTAATGAGCATTATCGCCAGAGTATATCTAAGTTTGAATGTAACTTAGCATACAATCACGCCAAATCCGCCGCTCCTCAGAATCAGTCATTCCATCCAAGCGGCCCGCCCAAAAAATTTACCCTAAAATACGCCTTAATTAAGTTGTCAATTCCCCTAAAATCACTCAAAATGAAAATAAGAAATAAATTGTAATATTATATAACTTCTCACCGAAGAATTAACCGCTAAATGAGAGCCATCCCTCCTGTGGATCTGCCGCCACCCGGGCCAACTGCAGCAACTCCCCAAGCCTCCCGACTAAGCCCGCTATTTACCCGCCTGCACCCCAGCCCAGAAACCCTCCTGCTCATCCTCTCCCTAGTCATTGGGGGAGTTACGGGCGCAGGCGTCGTGACATTTCACTACCTCATCCACTTCATCCACAGCCTGATGCTGGAAGACTTCATGGGTGCGATCGCGTCGAAAGGCTCTTGGACGCTAGCCTGCATTCCCACCCTCGGCGGAGTCATCATCGGGCTGATGCGGTGGCGGTTTCGGGATTTTGGCCCGAATATGTCTTCCTTAATTGCAGCCACCCGCGGGCTGCAAGAACTCTCCCCCCTCAAACCCATCACCAAAATGGTGGCAGCCTCAGTTTCCCTCGGCACCGGCGCCTCCCTGGGCCCGGAAGCCCCCAGTGTCGAAATCGGCGCTAATTTTGGAATGCTGCTGGCTCAAGTCTTGCAGCTTTCCCCGGAACGGCAGCGCTTGCTCCTGGGCGCCGGAGCTGCTGCAGGCTTATCCGCCGGGTTTAACTCTCCCATCGCCGGAGTCTTTTTTGCTTTAGAAGTCGTGCTCGGCAGCACCTTCGCCACTTCGTCAGTCAGCGTAGTCTTGCTCTCCGCCGTAGTTTCCGCGCTGATCGCTCAAATCTGCTTGGGATCTCAGCCGGCCTTTGCTTTGCCGGTTTACGATGTCCGCAGCCCCTTAGAACTACCTCTGTACATGGGATTGGGACTTTTGGCGAGCGGAGTCTCCTTAGCCTACACAGAAGCAATTCAATTTGCCGATCGCTGTTTTCAAGGCAAAATCCGAGGATTTGCTTGGCTCGGACGAGTGCCCCGGCCGCTTCAGCCGATCATCGGCGGCGCCTGCGTCGGCTTAGTCGCCCTGCAATTTCCTCAAATTTTGGGTGTCGGCTACGAAACAGTCCAAGCAATGCTCCAAGATGTTAAATTTTCCTTGCCTTTGCTGCTGCTGCTGCTGTTTGTCAAACTGGCGATGACAGCAATCAGCCTCGGCAGCGGTTTAGTTGGCGGTATCTTCGCTCCGGCGATGTTTTTGGGAGCTTCCCTGGGTTCGGCTTACGGACTCTTTTTGGAAATGCTGCCGGCAATGAGCGATCGAGTCGCCGGCCCTCCTGCCTACGCAATGGTGGGAATGGCCGCCGTGCTCGCCGGCAGTGCCAGAGCACCGCTGACCGCCATCCTATTGATGTTTGAATTAACCCGCGATTATCGGATTGTCTTGCCTTTGATGGCAGCAGTGGGATTGAGCGTTTGGCTGGTGGAGTGTGTCAACCGCCGATCGACAGCCCACAGCCTCAACCTTCAGCAAATGGGCGTAGACGTGGCTCTCAATACCCCCATCAAAGCCAGAGAACAGTTGCAGGATTGGGAAGATGTTCTGGGGGATCGCATCGTCACAGAACTGATTTCTTGCCCACTTCCCACCGACGGCGAACACAGTATCGATCGACGAGAACCCACCGACGCTCCAGTGCTAGCCCTAGCAAATCGACATTCCTCGGAAAAAGTCAACCCCAATAAAGAATAAAAAACAACGTGACAGCAGCAACAGCCAAAGAACGGGAGAATTGAGAATTCTTCCATCTGCGTTCTCCGCGCCCTCTGGGGTTAATTCCTCTTCCTTCAGATTTCAGCTAAAATAACCAAATATTATTAACAATAGGCAGAGAGGGGCTTCGGTGGCAGGAAACGAGGCAACTGCAAAAAACAAAAGTCAAAAAATACCCGGAAAAACCCCCTTGGGTTCCACTCATTACAGCTTGTTAGGGCTGCATCCTTCAGCCTCAGTAATTGAAATTCGGCGATCGTACCGGGAACTGAGCAAACTCTACCATCCCGATACCACCGACCTGCCATCCGCAGTCGCCACCGCCAAATTTCAGCAGCTCAACAACGCCTACGCCACCCTCAGCAACCCAGAACGTCGCCTCGCCTACGACCTCAAAATAGGCTATTCTCGCCTGAACGTGATTGGGCCGCCCCCCGGCTTCGATGCTCCGGTTTCTGGCTCCGGCAAAAAAACTTCCAACTCCGCTTACCTAGATCCTACGGATCGACCTCTTTCTCCTGGAGAAATGTTTGCCCTGTTGATCATGGGAGCTAGCTTAATCGGATGTTTGGTACTGGCGATAGCGATCGGTTTAACTCGCGGCAATTAAAGCCTCAAATCCCCAATCTCCAATCCTCAATCGGAAATCCCCAATCCCCAATTTAAAATCTAAAATCCCATGACTCTTCCTTCCGCTGACACTCCTTTGTACAACCACCCACTCCCTGAAATCGAGCAGTGGCTAAAAAGCCGCGGCTGCCAGCAAGATCGGCGAGAACTCCACTGCTGGCAGATCGAGCAACTTACATGGAAAGCAGAACTCTCCCTCGATATTGACCAACTTACCGTCCGCTACATCGATGCTGGAGCCGACGGCCAAGACATTCAGCGAGCATTCAAATACTCCCTCTCGCGTCAGGACATTGAAGCGGCAGTTTTCTCCGGCCCCTAATTTGATTTTAGATTGGCGAATTTAGATTTTAGATTGAGGAATACATTTCAGAATCTACTTAATTGGAAAGTGAAAAATTAATCTAAAATCCAAAATCTAAAATCCAAAATAGTTAGACTTTGCCAAATCGGCGGTTGCGTTGCTGATAAGTAGACAAAGCGCGGTGAAACTCCGATCGATCAAAATCCGGCCACAGCGTCTCAGTAATGTAAATTTCCGAATAAGCCATTTGCCATAGTAAAAAATTGCTCAACCGCATTTCCCCACTCGTTCGGATCAGCAAATCCGGGTCACAAACATCAGCAGTATACAAATAGCGTTTAAATAAAACCTCATCAATCTCCTCCGGCTGCAACTTGCCCTCTTTCACCTGAGTGGCGATCGCCCGACAAGCTTGTACAATCTCCTGACGCCCCCCGTAATTCGTCGCCACCGTAAACAAAATCCCCTGATTGTGCTGAGTGGCTGTCACAGAACGCTCGATTTCCGCTTGCAAAGACTTCGGCAAAGCCTGCAAATTCCCCATAAATTGAATTTGCACGTCCTCGTCCACCATCTCCCGCAATTCTTGCCGCAACTTTCCCTCAAACAAACTCATTAAAAAATCCACCTCTCCGGCCGGCCGCCCCCAATTCTCCGTCGAAAAAGCATAGGCCGTTAAAGCTGGAATCCCCCAATCTTTGCAGCAGCGCAGCAGTTCCTTGAGAGTGCTAGCTCCTCGGCGGTGTCCCGCAATCCGCGGCAACCCCCTCTTCTTAGCCCAGCGCCCGTTCCCGTCCATAATCACTGCTATGTGCTTAGGCAGTAGTTCTTGTTGCAGATCCTCCGGCAACTTTTCCAAGCAAATTCCTTGACTCATGGTTTCTCCCGATTACCCGACTAACGGCGCAGTATCCGTTTTAACAGCGTCACTCCCTTCAATCCTATCTGGCGTCCGAGATTGCCGATCGGAATTGGAGCCACAACTCTTTCTCCCTCCGACGGAAACAGCTTTGCTTCCAGCAATTCCTTAAGTTTGCTGCTAGTCAAAGGTCGATTTAACATTCCCATCTGCGCTAAAGAAATAGAACCTGTTTCCTCGGACACCACCACGCACACGCAAGCTTGCACCCGTTCTGTAATCCCCATCGCCGCCCGGTGGCGGGTTCCCAACTGCCGCGACGCGCTGCGATCGGACAAAGGCAAAATTACCCCCGCCGACACGATCCGCGAACCTCGAATCAAAACAGCTCCGTCGTGCAGCAAAGTTTGCGGCTGAAAGATTGTCTGCAACAATTCTTTAGAAACTTCAGCATTTAACTTTAGTCCCGGCACTGAAAAATCTCGATCGTCGATCGGGGAATCTGTTTCTATAATTAGTAAAGCGCCCGTGCGGTTTTGGGAAAGTTCTTTTACTGCGTCCACAATTTCATCTATTACGCTGTCCGGTTCGGGATTTGGTCGGCGATCGCGTCCAAACAATTGCCGAAATTCCCCCCGACCCAATTGTTCCAGAAATCGGCGAAACTCCGACTGCAATATTACCGCCATTGCCACAGCCGAACCAGTCACCAAGCTATTGAGCGCAACGTGCAACAGCCTTAATCCAGCCCAGTTGCTCACCGCCGCCGCCAGCATCAAAATGATAAATCCCCTTACCATCCACAGCGTTCTGCGCTCGCCAACAATGACGAGCACCAAATACGCAAGGGCAAAAACCAGTCCAATATCTATCCCTTGAATCAATAAGGACTGAACCAGGGCCAAGTCAAAGCCAGATTGTTGATTGTTCATGGTTCATCGAACGCTACCGCCTGTGAACCGCGAACCGTGATGCACTCGAACCCATGAACCATGAACAGTTGTTATAAGGAATATGCTGAAAATCCCCGTATTTTTAGACCGGGAAATGTCAATCCAATCGCGTGACTGAACAAGGCAAAAGTTAAAAGTGAAAAGGCAATCATCACTAAGTAAACATGGATTGTCTTTCTTTTAACTTTTAACTTTTAACTTCTAAGTTTTTACTTTTGAGTTCCGAGTCGTTCAGGAAGGCGGTCAAGCCTCAGCAAATCCTGGTAAGTTTCCCGCTGTATAATCGTGTTAACTTCCCCATTTCTCACTAAAACCGCGGCCGGTCGGGGTACTCGGTTGTAGTTAGAAGCCATACTGTAATTGTATGCCCCTGTGGCCGTAACCGCGAGGACATCTCCGGCATGACACTCTGGCAATTTGGCATCTTTAATCAGAACATCGCCTGACTCGCAGTGTTTTCCAGCAATTGTGACTGTTTCCGTTAAGGGAGCAGACATTTTACCGGCTGCGAGGACTCGATAAACTGATTGATAGGTAATAGGACGCGGATTGTCGGACATCCCTCCATCTACAGCTAGATACGTCCGCATTCCCGGAATGACTTTTTGAGAGCCAACGGTATAAGCAGTGACGCAGGCTGTACCGACGAGCGATCGACCCGGTTCGCAAAGCAATTTCGGTAATGGCAATTGCTGCCGCTCGCAAGCTGCTACCACTGCGGAGCAAATTGTACGAGCCCAATCTTCAATGCTAGGAGGATCGTCCGCTTCAGTATAGCGAATGCCCAACCCGCCGCCAATATTAATTTCTGTTGCTGGCAAACCATAACTCTGTGCTTTTGTCAATGCCTGAACTATGACTTCGGCTAAATCGTCATGGGGTTGCAGTTCAAAAATCTGAGAGCCGATGTGAGCGTGCACTCCGACGCAAAATAACGACGGCTGTTGGCTGATGAAAGTAAATACTCGCTCGAGCGAGTTGGGATCGAAGCCAAATTTACTGTCGATTTGACCCGTCTGAATGTACTCGTGGGTGTGACACTCAATTCCAGGAGTAAACCGCACCATAACTCGTGTCGGCCCACCTGTGAGGCTGCTGACACCCAATTCTCCCAACTCTGCTAAAGTCTCTAAATCCCGCCAATTGTCGGCTACGGTAATGCAGCCGTTTTCCACAGCTAGCTGTAGTTCCTCGCGAGACTTATTGTTACCGTGGAAGTAGATTTTGTCGGGGCCCACGCCGGCTTGCAGTGCAGTGTGGATTTCTCCGGCGGATACGACATCTATGCCTAAGCCTTCGGAAGCTGCGAGCGCACAAATTGCCAAACAACTCCAAGCTTTAGAAGCATAAAGCACTTGGGATTCGCCCGGATAGTAACGCTCGAAAGCATCCCGGTACTGGGTGCAAGCCGCCCGCAGCGTTTCTTCGTCTAAAATATACAACGGCGAGCCAAATTGCTCCACCAAGGCTGTTACCTCGCAGCCTCCGATTTCCAACCGATCGCTGCTGTTAACACTGGCTGTCAGCGGTAACAGTTCTTGATTTGGCGATCGATTTTGCAGGGCCGGCTTCGACTCAGACAGATACTTAAGTCCCGATTCGACCCCGAAAGATTGAGTTGATACCATCGCGCAATAACTATCCTAGGTTATTAGTCAGCAGTCATTAATCAGCAGTCAGCAGTCGGCAGTCATTAATCAGCAGTCATTGGTCGTTGGCAGTAGACTAATGTCTGGAGACTTGTGAGTCATGACTCAGGACTAGCAACAAACAGCTAATCGCTACTGTGTTTTCCAGTGTACAATTTACAGCCGTGCGTTTTCTAGAAATTAAACATCTCGCCGCCGAAGACCTCAACAGTGCGGTCGAACTCGATCGGCTCTGTTTTGGTGGACTGTGGACGATCGAAGGCTATGGGCGCGAGTTAGGCAGTCCTAACAGCGATTTACTGGGTTTGTGGGCATCGGAAACCGAGGACTGTGAATCAGAAGGATTCGAGAGCGAACTCAAGTCGATCGAGCCGAAAAGCATTCTTAACTCAAAATCGCTCAGTATTGAGAGTTCCTCGCCACCAACTCCCAACTCAAAACTTACCCCAACCCTGATCGGTTTGGGTTGCCTGTGGGCAATTTTAGAAGAAGCTCACATTACAATTTTGGCAATTCATCCTCGCTTTCAAGGTCAGGGTTTAGGACAAGCCCTGCTTTGGGATTTACTAAAAAAGGCTCACTATAGACAATTAGAACGGGCAACCTTAGAAGTACGGGAATCTAATTTAGCCGCAGTTTCTCTTTACCAAAAATTTGGGTTTAAAGAGGCCGGACGGCGAAAACGCTACTACGAAGACACCGGAGAAGATGCTCTGGTAATGTGGCGCAGTGGCATAGAGAAACCCGATTTTCAGCACTATTTAGCGGTTGAGAAAGTGCAAATTTGCGATCGGCTACACCAGAAAAACTGGCATTTGGCGATCGATAGTTTTGAGTTTTGAATTTAATTTGTTGCGAATTTAATAAGACTTAGCATGATAGTCCATAAACCGTTTTTTTTTACCAAAAGACGCGTTACAGCCCGCAGATTCAGTAAAAAAACCGGTTTCGAGCAGTCAAAGTGCGATCGCGAACTGTTTAATAAAAAAACATAATACCCCAATCCCCAACTTCTTTAAGAAGTCGGGGGATTTAATATAATTACTGATATATTCAAAAAATCTAGTTATTTGGGATCCCAAAAACTAGTAAATTTACGGTATATAATACCCCTAGGAAGCTTTAATCTTTATTGCAAGATGTTGTTTTGGTTAATTGCTACGGACGTGAAAAAAGTCACTGTTCTAGATGAAGCCTTTCAAAGCAGGAATATCTAATGAACATCCAAGATTAACTTACCGTTATCGTGGGAACATATTTAATATCCACATTAGCAGGAGAGCCTGTTATGGCAGCCACAATAGAAGGCACAATCAAAGTCAACGTCATCAAAGTTACAGAGCCCAACTTCGCTGGTGTCTACACCGGGGAATTTTCCTACGACGATACACATCTGACCAAAGTCGGCACGGAATCGATGACTGTCAATGGTGGAAATGGAGATAGACCCGGACTGCTATCTCTGAACTTTAGATTTTTGGACTTTGCTACAGGCTTAACTCCTTTCACCTATACGGCCAGTGATGGTTTCAACTTCCCAGATAATCCTGTTTTAGCTTTTGAGAACGGACTTCCAATTCAATTTGGCTTTCAAGTTGCTCCGGGAAATGGTGGCGGAGTTTGGGGCGGAAATAACGGATTTATGTTTGTAGATCGTGGTATATTTAAGTTCGTTTTGCGAAATGGAACTATTGGAGGTGAGGGGCTAGTGACCTTAGAAATTAACGAATCTCCTCCTCCTCCCGTACAGGAGAACGCCTCCCCATTGACCTGATTGTTGGCCTTTTTGGGATTGGGTGCAGCTCACTTGTGGAGAAACCCAGAATTAATAATCTTTAACAACCTAACTTGAGAGGAATAGACAATGGCAGTAATAAATACTCCGTTTTTGGTAACAGGTGGCGAAACTAACAGACCACCTAGTAATGCTTTTAGTCCAAGTCAGCGTCAAATAAATATCCGTGCCCCCTTCTCGGTTCCCTCTGCGGATCAATGGACCAATCAAAAAGTATGGTTGCTGATTCCTGGTTTCACAGCACCCAGCGATTCTTTTGATGCAACTCTGGCGACAGCCATCTATGATGCTAACCCAAACGATACAGTTTTAGCCCTTGACTGGACGCAAGTGAGCGGCAGCCCAACAAATAATGTAGCAGCAGGGATCGCTATAGGAGACCTTTACAGGTCTGGTTCGTGGATTACTCCAGTAACAACAGCAGTCCGAAACAAACTTGTGGAGTGGGGAATGCCAGCCACAGCACTCAATATTGTTGGTCATAGTCTTGGAGCTCACCTTGCCAGCGAACTTGCCGCCAGTTTCAATACTACCTATGGGAGTCAAGTTGGTTCGGTTACAGCCCTTGACCCAGCATCAAATAGTTCGAAAATTGTCAGTCCCTACGATATTATTAATGGCTTCGATACAAACCTATCAAATGGATACCGAAGGAATGGAGGAATTGCAGACCCAATCGAACGCTTAGACTTTGGTGCTACGACTTCAAGAAGAAGTTTTAATGGCATCAGTAGTGTAGCAGGAAATGAAGCTCAAGCTGGAACTGCCAGGGAATCTTTCCTGTTTGACTTCGGCACCAATCCGCTTAGTCCCGTAGACCAAGCTGCTCAACACAACCGTGTCGTGACCGCGTACACAAAGTTGGTTAAAACTGATGCAGCCGACAATTCTCGTTTAGCCACAAATATTCTGGGTCTGACTGACACGCAGCCCGCTCATCAATTTCGACCAAACTTCTATAGAGGCGATTCTCTTAACTCTCTTCAAGTGCATGAAGGAGTGATTCCCGTTGATGCTCAAGATAATCCTTTGTTTCTGGTTGCTGCTAAGCTTAATGGCGGAACCAACGATCGCTTCATCTATGGGACTAACAGCAACGACGTATTAACAGGAACTGGTCTTTTTGGGACATATTACAACAACAACGGCAACCATACTTATTATCTTGGGGATGGGGACGATATTGTCTCTGCTGGCACAGGTAGTGACACCATTAATGGCGGGGCTGGAGATGACAACATTAATGCCGGAAATGGCAACAATACCATTCGCGGTGACGGGGGTAATGATGTTCTCACTGGTGGAAACGGCATTAATATCTTGTTTGGTGGTTTGGGGAACGACTCTCTCGGAGGTGGTGCGGGTCAGAACATATTAAAAGGTTCAGAAACCAACGGGCCATCTGGTGTTGAGGTAGATACTTTAATTGGCAACAGCGGTAACTCGGTTAACACATTTTATATTGGTGATAACACAACAAATTGGTACTCAGTCGGTGGTGGAAATGATTACGCCAAAATTGTTAACTTTGCAGAAACTGACGTGATTGTAGGTGGCGTCAATATTGAGGTGCAAAACGGCATCACTGAAACCTTTCTCTGGTCTGGAAGTGAATTGATTGCAAAGATTGACGGTCTCTGGGCTTCGGAACTACAGTTCCCTGTAAGGATTTAGAATTGACATCTCCCCGGTCTGGCAGAGGCGGCTGTGATTGGTTATACTTTGCACGGTCTATGACCGTGCTTTTTTACCAGTCCCAAGAATTGTAAAATTGCCACAAGCCGAAAAGAAAAGTAGTCTCGATCGCTAGCCGCCTAATCTGCCTGCCCGGTCATACTTACCGCTTTGCTCCGCGCTTCTATAATTTGACCTATCTCGCGCCCCAAGCTTGGTTGACGTTCAATCATCGTATTTACAGCATCTGAGTAGATGACAAGAACTTGCAAATCGTCAACGGCGACGATTGATACCGGACTCGGTTCCCCACTAAACAGTGCCATCTCGCCAAAAAACTCACCGCGCAAGATAGTCATTACCTCCAACTCCATGCCCAACTTGTTCGTGACTGTGACCTTAGCCTGACCCGAAATGATAATGTACAAAGCATTACCAGGCTCGCCCTGCCGGATGACTTTCTCTCCCGCACCAAACTTCTGTAAAATAGTTCCCTTAGTTAAGTCATCTAAATTTTTCGCTTCTCTAGCTAAAGGCATAAATCCGGGAATAGAGTGCAGGCTTTGGGCTAACTTACTTGAAGCGCTATCTGCCTTATCAGCAGCTTCCACAGCATAGGAGTATCGGTAGCGATATAGCGTCAGGTTGTTTCGCTGCGCTGCGTACCAGATTCGTGTCATAAATCGATCGAGTATCTGCTCCATATCCTCAAAGTTTTCGATAAAAAACTCCACCTCATAGATAATTGCAGTCTCATCATAGGATGTAGTTTTGCTCTCGGGTTCGGGTTCGGCTAATATTCCCTGTGTAGCCAAAGCTGTACTTAGTAGGACTTGCTTTACGAGGTTAGGGGGGCTATCGTAGGAAAAGCCAATATTGATACGTTGGTTGTAAATGCGTTCTGGTTGGCTGTAATTATGAATTATTTCTTTTCCAACAAATTGATGGGGAACGATAATCACCTGCCGCTGGAGAGTTAGCAGGCGAACAGAGCGCCAATTGATATCAACTACCTGCCCTTCGATATCTCCAATCCGCAACCAATCACCCACACTGAAGGGGCGTTCTAGAAGCAGCGCAATGCCCGACATGATGCTACCCAATGTGTCCTGAAGCGCCAAACCGATCACGATCGAACTCACGCCCAATCCCGTAGCAAGACCAGCCAAATCTGCACCCCACACCACCGCCAGTACGATCGCGCTTCCTACAAGCACCAAAAACAACCTAGAAAGGTCGATCAGCAGTTTGGGCATCCGTCCCCGCCATGTATTTGCCTCAGCTTCTTCAAACAAAATCACATTAAACAGCGAGAGAGAAGCGTAGATAACAGATATCCAAAACAGCGTTGCGACGAGCTTTGCAAAATTCCCGTCAACGTCAAGCCTTACGACATTCCTAATTAAAACCATCAGCATTAAGATGGGCAGGACGAGATTTTTTACAACCTGCAGCGTAGCTGCCAGCGGTCTACCCCGCCTTTGTAGATGATAAATAACCTCTCCTAGTAACCCACATTCCGCAGATATTTAAGCAGAGAGAAAGGAAGATAGATTCGGCAACACAAAACCCCCAAACGATTGCACAGCAATCGTTTGGGGGTTTTTAGTGTATAATAGATTTCTGCCGTAAAGCAACTCTAAAAATCATGAACCAACCATTAT
>NZ_JAUBQS010000124.1:0-5610 GCF_036701355.1 Microcoleus sp. Pol12B3 | reverse complement strand
AAGAAGGGTTTTTTCAGAGAATAACTCAGGCACAAATATGATTTTATGTCAACTTAATTTAGATGCGTTTACCCTGGAGGTAATAGCTTGAGAGCATTCTGCCATTTAGTCGGGATTTTGAAGTCCTGAATTAGTGAGAATGTAAGTGGATTCACTAGGAATTCTATTTCTCGTCCTGGCTGTAATCCTTTCAGGACAGTCAATCTGTCTTTATTCGCTGTTGTAAAGTAGACTGTATATAAAGGGTTGCAGATGATATTGGTAGTATGGTTTACTCCACCTACACGCGCACCAGTTTGGTCGAAGTGCTGACGGGGTGATAAACCCGTTAAAACCCATAGCTAACAAAGGTTTGACCGATTTATGGTAAAAAAAGATGGGGTCAATATCGTTAAACAACCCCATCTATAGAAAATGTTACCTCCATTTTACCAAATTTGTTTCCAGAAACAACTGAAACAAGCAGAATACTTAACCCGCTCGTATTTTAATTTTTCTGCTTCAAATCAAGAAACAAGTGAGCATTGAATCCCTGGCAACATTAATGCCTTATCCAATTTTGTTTGAGAGCAGGCGACGAGGGATTCAAAGATTTTTGAAGCTACCGATTCTCAATGTTTAGAATCTGTGGTTTCCCCTGATTAAATACATTTTAAGAACTAAAGTTAACCAGCAAAAATAGTGGAGAGTTGCCATTGATAGAACGCAGTGGCGGGACAAAAATATTTTTGTCCTCAACCTGATATTTCAGCGGAGAGCATTACCATTATACTGGCAAATCTTACCGAAAAAAGGATGTAGTAATATCCAAGATCAAAAAAGATTGATTGGTCCAATCCTGACCTTGTTAAAGAAATATAAATTTGTGATAATAGGAGACCGCGAATTTGGGAGTGTCAAGCTGGGAAAATGGCTATGTGATAAGAATGTAAGGTTTGTTTTAAGAATACAAAAGGGGCGATATATTGAACAAGCAGGTAAAGAATATAAGCGATTGAGTGAGTTGGGTTTGATGCCAGGTACTAGCTTTTATTTTAGGGATGTTAAAGTGACGAAGCAAACAGGGTTTGGCAAGTTTGATATCGCAGGTTATTGGAAGCGTCGATATCAAGGTCATGTTGAAGAGGAAGGTTGGTATCTCCTCACAAATGTAGGAACTTTAAAAGAAGCTGTGGCTACATTTAGATGTCGAAGTGGGAGCGAAGCTATGTTCAAAGATTGCAAGACAGGAGGCTATAACCTCGAAAAAAGTCACGCTTGTGACGAGCGCTTAAAAACCTTGATTTTATTAATAGCTTTTGCTTATACTTGCGCTATTTTTCAAGGAGACAAAATTAAAAGAATGGGCATTCAAAAATATGTGTGTCGGCTCACGGCTCACAGAAAGTGGGCGAACTGTAGCTCGGCATAGTAGCTTTTGGATTGGATGATCGGGTCAATCCTGGGTATTAGGCATAGAATATTGTCAGGAAATAGTTGTTAAATTAATGAAAATAAGACCTAATAAATTGCCATTTTTTCAGAAGGGTATGAGAGCTATGTCCTTGATTCAGTCTATGTTTTAACGGGGTTGTTACCCCGTCAGGTCGAAGTGTTGCTAAGGACTACTTGCTAGTCCTGAATCATAAACTTCTTTTTTCTCGGTTTCAAAAAGGAAGTGGTTTTTGATTAACAGGTTAGATAAATAACCGGCTGAGATGGAAATACCTCAATCTGCTAAAAAAATCTAGTAGTTTGCCTTGCTTCATATTGCCACCTAGCGTACAAACTGATTATTAAGGCTTTTATGCCTGGTCCAAATTCTCCTTCGTAGCCTAATGGTAATTCTGCTACATAAGTTTTCCCAACTGAGGGTGAGTAATATTTGTGTTTGCGGAATAATATGTTGTCGGTTGCCAAGCTGATATCTTGGATGATTACTTGTTCGTATCCTTTAAATTCTGCATCTGCTGGCAGTTGGTCTGTGGGATATTCTAGTATTTCTTCTCGATCTATTTTAATCGTGGCGTTCTTACTGCGTTTGCTATGCTTTTTTGGCGTTTTTCGCTCTTTTTCTGATGAGTGCTGACTTTTGAATCCTTTGGACTTGGCTTTGATGTCTGGTTTTCCTTGTTCTCCCTTCAATCGGTTATTTTCATCTTTTAACCGTTGATTCTCTGATTCCAAGTCTTTGACTTTTAATTCTAATTGCTCTATTAGGTTCAGTAATATCTCTACTGTGTGACGCATGGATTCGTCTGCAATACCTTTTGGGTCGATGGTTTTCAGTATCTTCAAGGATGACTTATCTTCTGAAATAATCTTTTGCGTCATGTGTCCTATTTTATGACACTTTGTGTACTCTGCTTACTTTTTTTTCTCTGCTACCCCTACTTATTGAGCCGATACCTGTAGCAGATATATTATCAAGTTTTGCCATCACTCGATTGAGACCGAATCTTCGTTTTCCTTGCCCAAATTTGCCCTCTATCGCATTTCTAATCCTCTCATCTTCCAAGGCTTGCTTCTTTTTTGATTTACTCACATTTGCTCTTGGTCTTCCTAGGGGTAGCCCACTGATTCTAATTCCTTTTTCTTTGCACCATGCTCGGTTTTGCCGATTTCGGTAAATGCGATCGGCATGAACTGATTCTGGATAATATCCTGTGAACCTATGATATGCTTCTACTTGAGCTTTTAAGTCCCCTGATTCGTTAAATTTGTCCCAGCTCATCCGGTCTAAAAATACATATCCTTCAAAACAACTGGCTGATAGTTTGGCTCCAAACTCTACGCTTTTTCCGGCTTTTCCTTTGACTATGGGACGAATGTGGGGTTGGCTTAAACTTACTATTCTATCCTCAATACTCTGTTTATCGTTGTCAAATAACCATTGCTGTTGGCGAGCTACTTCTGTGAGGACTAGCAAGGTTTTATATTGCTTTTTCTTCAGACATTCTAGGCTCGCACCTGAATCGATTAACTGTTCAATATGAGCTAGGTTTCTTTTGATATATTGAAGTTGTTTTTTAATTGCCTGTCTTCTTTTGTTGCGGGTGGGTCGTCTTTGTTTCGCTACTGCTAAGTAGTCTTTTCTTGCTAAATTACGGTAGGTCCTGGGTTGTTTATGGATTTTTTCTTTGATTTGTTTATACAGGATGTCTATAATTTTTTCTCTATGAACTTGGGTTCGGTTTAATAATCCTAAGTCGGTCGGATAACTAATATCGGCTGGGGCGCACGTTGCATCTACGATCAACTTTCCGCGATTGGGGGACTCATTTTTGGCATCCGAATCCTTTTTTTTTTGTTTGATTTGGGTGATGGAGCGCATTTTTTCGACCATGCGCTCGTTGACTTTATTAATTAGGTTGGGACTGATTCGTTGCCGAAAATGTACTAATAGGGATGGATCAAATGCGAGTTCATTGCTGTAGTTTGATAGACCGATGAAGTATTGCATATAGGGATTTTCGCGGATCTGTTCGACTGTTTCGCGATCGCTAATTCCTAATTTTTCTTTGATAATTAATGCTCCCAATGCCATCCGAAATGATTTGGCCCTTAAGGCCTTTTCTGTGGGAAAGTTTGCTGCATATTCTGATTCAAATTCCGACCACGGGATTAGTTCGCCCATTTTTACCCAACGGTTGTCAGCAGACAACCTTCCTCCGAAAGGCAGTTCAAACTCGGATGGGGGGCTGGAGGCAAACTCAGCTTTTTTGTACATGATCGCAGGTGGTGATGCACCGGTTTTGAGCTATTTTACCTGTTTATCTTGCACTTCTATTCTCGATCGCGCGAGCGAAACCCAGGCCACGCAATATGCGCTCGATTATTCAGCAAGCCCTAGGTAACTATCCTTTAGTTTAAGTTGTTCTTTAGGTTTATAAATTTCAAACATTAATTGGAAAGTTAACCCATCTACTAGACCATAGATCACCACAGCCACTATGCCATTGTCAATTTTTCCAAGTCGCCCTAAATATTGTCTAGCTATATAATCGGTAGCTTTTCCCTTCTTTGGATCTCCTGTTTCATTAATGATGATAACGATTTTTCGAGCTTTAACAATTCTTAAAATTAATTCTAGCCTTTGCTTTCTCATGGCTTGATCCTCCCAGGGTGATTGAGTAAGAAAGTGATGCAGCCCTTGAGCATTTTCTAGCCCCATTATCTCTGCAATGGCTGGTAGTGTCTTACGTTTAATATCCGAAATTCTACCCGCATGAAGGTGTGTAAAAGCTTCAAAGCTTCTGACTTCTGAAAACAGATTTCTGTAATACCGACAATACTCATCAATCAATTTCAAGGTTGAATCAGCTTGGCGAGGCTTAACCATAGACCCAGCTCAGGTTTGAGAGATTTTGTTCTATAAGACTCTGTTTAGAGTGACAAAAGAGGGGTATAATGCAATACGGTTCAGTTAAGGCTCAAACCGTGGTAAATTAGGTATTGTTTCCAAAAAGGGAGAGCAAGTTAGCGTGCATCTCAAAGAATTCTCACTTTTTATCTCCCAAAATCCCAAGTAAGGAGATATTCAAAGCAATAGAAATGGCTATTCCAGCTACTGCAATCGAACAGGCGATTACTAAAACGAAGGCTGAAGAGAAACGTCATCGCGCCCTGCCAGCACAACTGGTAGTGTGTCTGGTAATCGCCATGAGTCTGTGGTCGAAAGATTCAATGCGGGATGTACTAAAAAATTTAATTGATGGTCTTAATGAAGCATGGATAAAAGTTGGTAGATATTGGCGATTTCCGTGTAAATCGGCAATTACTCAAGCCAGACAAAGATTAGGAGGAGGCGTAATGAGACAGTTGTTTCATTCATTAGTGCGACCAATGGCTACAGTTGAAACACTAGGAGCTTTTATCAACGAACTCAGAGTCGTAGTGATAGACGGAACCTGCTTAGATATCCCAGACAGTGATGAAAATGCTAGGGTTTTTGGTCGTCCGGGTAGCCGTCCCGGTACGAGAGCTGCGTTCCCGCTAGATTAGTGATTTTAGTAGAGGCAGGAACACATTTAATATTTGATGCCTTAATGTGTCCATATAAAATGGGAGAAAGAGTAAGAGCGTTAAAGTTGTTACGCTCAGTAACGCCGGAAATGCTATTGATGTGGGATAGAGGCTTACATTCTTATGCGATGGTAGAAGCTACAGTAAGTAAAGGTTGTGAGTAGAAGAGTGTGAATTCCATCCAACGTTAAATTCTTAAACGAAACACAATTAGATGATGGTTCATATTTGAGTTGGATTTATCCATCGGGCAAATTAAGAAAAAAAGGATTTCAGCCAATAAAAGTAAGAGTAATTGAGTACACAATTGAGAATTACGACCGCCCCGAAGCACAAATTAGATATCGTTTAATTACCAGCTTATTGGAAGCAGAAAAATTTACTGCCCAGTTACTTGCCTGTGAATATCATCAACGTTGGGAAGTGGAGAATACAATTGATGAACTGAAAGTACATTTATTAGGACGTAGGACGAAAAACTCATATTCGTTCTCAAAGACCAAAGGAGGTGGTACAAGAAATATATGGTTTAAGTAGTCAGACAGAATTAATTACACAAATACATAGTATAATGATATTTGCGGCAAAATTATGAGTTAATTACAG
>NZ_JAUBQS010000123.1:0-5945 GCF_036701355.1 Microcoleus sp. Pol12B3 | reverse complement strand
GTTCTATCATATAGCGCAGGGCGAAAACTTTTGGCTCTTATCATACTTTTAACCATTTACAAAACCGGGATGCTCCCGAGCCAGACCCTCTAAAAACTATCCTCAAAGATGAGGCTTTATACACTCCCTTAAGGCACGACTCCTGCGCTCCACCCACCGTCCATAATGAATGATTGACCTGTAATGAAACGTGCACCTTCAGAACAGAGATACATCACCGTACTGGCAATCTCTGCTGGTGTACCGATGCGACCGATCGGATGCAGGGTTTTGGCATACTCGATCGCTTGTTCGTTGCCTCCAAAACTCCGTTCAAAAGTCCCTGTCTCACCTACTGCACCTGGGCAGATTGCATTTACCCGAATCCCGTGTTTAGCAAATTCCAATGCCACGGATTTTGTTAGACCTAGAACTGCGTGCTTACTTGCACTGTAAATAGGAATCGTGGCAAAACCATTCACACCCGCAAAGGAAGAAGTATTCACGATGCTCTTGCAGAGCGGCTCTGCCAACGCTCCACTGCCATTTTTGAGCATGGCTGGTATCTGATATTTCATGCACAGCCAGACCCCTTTAACGTTGGTATTGATGACTTGCTCAAATTCTGCTTCAGTTTGCTCCATCAATGGCGCTGGCTTTTGCTCGACTCCGGCATTATTGAAAGCATAATCAAGTCGTCCGTAAGTGTTGACTGTGGTATTGATTAATGTCTGAACATCAGCCTCACTCGTGACATCCGTTTTGACAAAGATACCCTCTCCTCCGGCATCTCTGACTAATCGTAGAGTTTCCCAACCAGAATCCTCGCGACGATTAGCGATCGCAACTTTGGCTCCTGCTTTGGCAAATGCGATCGCTGTCGCTCGACCAATTCCAGACCCTCCACCTGTGATAATTACAACTTTTTCGGTAAATTGAGCCATGAATTTATCCTCAAAACTAACAAACTGACGCGCTCGCCTGAATTGGCTGACCAAACACTTGTTCTGCGATCTGTGGTTGAATAGACTGCAAATACTGAGTTGCAAATTCAGGGGGTAGAAATTCCAACATCAGGCGATTTTCTAACCAAAACTCGATCACATTAAAGGGTCCGCGATTGCAAAGGGCAACTTGCCAACCTTCACGCTTCCCGATTTGCTCAAGCTGTTCCTGAGAAGCCGGGACAGAAATTGCGGCATGGGTGGCGACAAAAACCGATGAATTCGGAATTTGGATAACTTTGCTAGGTTCCGTGTCAGAAGCTGGAACCATTACGCACTCCAAAGGAAATACTTCAATTCCTGTGCCGTAGTTGTCAAAGGGAAACACGACATAACTACCGGGATAGGGAAACTTAAAGACCTTTCCGTGCCAAATTTCTGCCAGTACACTCGCAACGTGAAGTGGGTTTTCAGCAGAAATAGAAATGTGGTGAATCATCAGAATAACTCCATTGATTAATGATATTTGGGGTGGTTATTTACGAGGCACAATCCATTAACTTTTAGATGTTTCTTGGCTATCAGGAAAAACGAAATATTTTCTCAAGTTTTCTGGTTGTGTAAACGCCATGTATTGAGCGCTCATTTCTGGAGGGAGCAGCTCTAGCAACATTCTGTTTTCTATCCAAAACATAAGATAGTCGAAGCCGAACTCAGGGCGTTGTAGAAGCCAACCCTCACGAGCCGCAATTTGCTCAATTTGTTCGGCACTAATGGGTACCGATATAAAGGCATGAGTTGCTGTGAACTTTGAAGTAGCTGGATTTTGTAAATAAGCTCGTAGCTCCTCATTATTACCGGGCGCGACTTCTATTCCCAAAGGATAAACTTCAATTTCTGTCCCATATTCATCAAAAGTAAAAACGATATAGCCGCCTGGACTGAAAGGATGGGGTGTCGGTTGCCCTTGCAAGATTTCCGCCAGAACTTGTGCAACGTGCTGGGGGTTTTCAGCAGCAATAGAAAGGTGATGAATCATCAGAGTAACTCCATTAATCAATTGATGTGAACAAACGGGATGAAGCGATTCTCGGCGGCTCCCCAGTTAGCATAAAATTGGTGAAGCTTTCCCCCGCAGTACAGCTAAATCTTCCTCATCCAGTTCTGCTGGTGTTCCACTGCGAATCAGTTCAGCAAACTCTTCGTTTGGTACCATAATCGTTAGGGTATACAAGCGACTTCCCCCGGTGTTTTCAAGTATATGAGTGCCAGTTGGACGCACCAAAAGACTATCGCCTTCCCGAATCGATATCGTCTTGCCATCACAAGTCGCCCGTCCTTCCCCTCTGAGGACAAAAAACATTTCTGTCGCATACATATGGCGGTTTGGAGGTGTCTTTCCGCCGACATCAAATATTTCGACACAGCAGGTGAATGAGACATCATCTCTGAGCGGATCAAATGCGATAGCTAATTTATTACTGGAATCAGAACTAATCCGATAAGCTTGGTATTCTTGGGGAGACTTGGCAATGGGAATCATGCAACGCTCGGTCAAGATCATCAGTAGTTTTCTCCTGGTTTCATCATGCCAACTTTTTTATCAACATGGCGATCGCTACATCTAAACTGAATATTCGCCAGTAGCTTTTTGCTTTGCAGGATTGGTTGATGTTTTGTGTTTGAAAAGGTTTGTACAGGAAGTCATCGATATCACTTCGCCTTGTTCGTTTCGCTTCACTTGATAAGTAATACCGCGATAAATTAGTTCATATTCAGTTGGTTTTACAGGAGGTTGTCTAACAGCAGTTGGCTCAACCCGATAGGTCTGTCCTCGATAAATCAATTCATAAGCTGATTCAAAAGTGGGCTTAGCTGGACGATGGGCGTTGATGTTAGCTGGATCGTAATTGATGGTGGTGCCGCGATAGATGAGTTTCATGATTTTTCTCCTGATTCGTTTTGTGTTGGGGTTAAGTAATGCGCTTAACTGTCCTTATCGTAGATATTCTGCTGGAGAGAAACATCTGAAAAACGTCTTGACTCACCTATTAACTAAAGAGAGCAATCCTTGTTAACTTTTGGTGATAGAGTAAGTAGATATACTTAAGACCTTTGTAGGATTGGCGATTATCTACGGACACTTCGTGAGCGCCTTTGTCTTGCAAACAAAAGCGAGATCGAAGGATTCCCTCGATCGCATCTGATGAATGAGAGTTAATTCGGTTAACGAGCAATCTGTGCTTCGCAACGTAGACGCTCAAGAGCGCTATCAGCAAAAAACTGCTGCGTTATTCGTTCGTAGTGCTTGCAGAGATTTGATCGCTCAAGCAGATAATCAACGATTGGGCTTTCAAAGCGGGGCTGCAAAAAATTACCAATGTAGCCATAGGCAGTCGCATCTAACGAAGTGGGTTGGTCTCCCATAAAAAACGGTTTGTCTGCCAAAAAGTCTGAGAGAGCTTGAAAATCAGCACAGATAATCTGACTGATTTCCTCATGAGCGTGACGACCGATGCCATGACTGTGCATCTGAGAGATCACCGTTTTACGAAACTCTTCAGCAAACGGTTCTGATACTTCTAGTGGGGTCTCAGGGAAGAGCGCACCCGCTACCACTGCTCGAAAGCGTTGCCAGTTTTCTTCTATGCCGTAGCGAACTTCGGCTGCTCCCCAGAGGATGTTCTCTTTGATCATGCGGCGGAACGCTAGAGCGATCGCTCGCTCAACGGGAGTCAAACCAGCATCGAGATCGATCCCTTCTGTTTGCTTGAACATCTCGATGATTAAGAAGGCATCACCAATCAGTTTTCCCTGATAGTCTATAAAGGGAATTTTACCCTTGGGGGCAAGCTCAAAACTTTGTGCTGTGATAATGACCTTTTTGTAGGGCAGGTTTGCCATCCGGAGCCAAGTTTCAAGCTCTAGAGAGGGTGGGCTGATGCTAGGTAGTTCCTGAAAGGATGGTGCAGTGTATAAGGTAATCATTTTTTCAAACTCCTTCATGTTATTGAAACGGGTTGATGATGTTTCGTAACTCGATCGGTAAGGCTTCAATGACTAACTAGCGATCGCGTCTTATTGCTTTGTCGCTCTTGCTCGGAAATATGCCCTGCACCTTTAATCAAATCGGCTGCTTTTTCGCCAATCATAATGGTGGGCGCATTCGTATTTCCCGTGGTAATACTTGGCATAATCGATGCATCCACAACCCGTAACTTATCAACCCCATGTACCCGCAGTTCAGGGTCTACGACTGCCATTGGATCGGTTCCCATCTTGCAAGTGCCGACCGGATGCCAGACTGTATCTGCCACGTTCCGAACATAAGCTTGGAGTGCTTCATCGCTGGTCACATCCACACCGGGAGCCACTTCTTCACCTCGAAACTCATTGAATAGATCGGTATTGAATAACTTACGGATGATTCTCAATCCCAGCACCAACTTTTGCACATCAGACTCATGCTGGAGATAGTTCATCCGAATACAAGGTGATTCGTTGGGATTGGTCGATCTCAGAGTGACGCTGCCGCGATTCTGGGGGCGAGTCAAACAGGCTCCGGTGCCAAATCCCGGCCCTTCGTTCGGATACCCAGGAGGAACCCACAGCACTGGATCTGAGAAAAATTGTAAATTTGGCGCAGCATCTAGATTACCTTCAGTATGCAAAAACATTCCAGCTTCTGCGATATTGCTCGTTAGCGCAGGTTGCAGATATTGAGTGGCTCGATGTGTCAGTGGAACATTGATGTGATCTTGAAGGTTCTGACCTACACCGGGTAAATCAGCAACAATAGGAATGTTGAGCGATCGTAAGTATTCTGCATTGCCAATTCCAGAGAGCATCAGCAGTTTAGGAGAATCAAACGCACCCGCTGACAGAATCACTTCCCGATCAACATGAACTTGATGCAGCATTCCTTCGTGTAGATACTCTACTCCAACCGTGCGCGTTCCCTCAAACAATAGCCGAGTCACTAAGGTACCCGTTTGCACGGTTAAATTAGGGCGATCAAGAATCGGCACTAGAAATGCTGCTGCTGCACTGTGTCTCTTTCCATCTTTGACCGTTAATTGATATAGTCCTGCGCCTTCTTGTTGTACGCCATTGAAATCGGGATTGCGAGCGTAGCCTAGTTGCTCTGCTGCTTCGACAAATCGCTGTGAGGTGACGGCAGGCCCTAGAGGATCGGTAACGCTCAAGACTCCATCAACACCATGAAATTCGGACACGCCTCGCTGCTGGTTTTCTGATTTCTTGAAGTAGGGCAATACATCATCGTAACTCCAGCCTGGATTGCCGAGTGATTGCCAATGGTCGAAATCGTGGCGATTGCCTCGAATGTAGATCATCGCATTGATTACACTGGTGCCACCGACAACTTTGCCGCGTGGATGAAAAATTTTGCGCCCATTGAGATACGGTTCTGGTTCTGTGAAATATGCCCAGTCCACTTCAGTTCCCAATAAGCTTGTCCAGCTTACAGGAGTTTGAATTTCTGGTTTAGTTGCTGGATTGCCCGCTTCGAGCAACAGCACAGAGGTTTCAGTATCTTCGGTAAGACGATTGGCAACCACACAGCCTGCTGAGCCTGCACCAATCACAATGTAATCGTATCGAGTCATAACATTCTCCTTTTCGCTATCTGTAATGCACTTTGAAGCGAGCGAATATTTTTTGCCAGTTCTTAAAGCGATCGCCGAATCAGATTCACTTATGATTTAGCAATGAACGAGAGTTACTTGGCTTAATGATTGGCTATTGAAAAACTGCTGAGTCATTCGCTCATAGTGTTGGCAGAGGTTCGAGCGCTGGAGAACATAGTCAACAATTGGGCTTGTGTAGGGTGCCTTAATGACATTACCGACGTAGGCATAAGCCGTTGCATCTAACGAAGTGGGTTGATCTCCCATAAAAAACGGTTTATCTGCCAGAAAGTCTGATACCATTTTTTTAAAGATGTGATAGAGATAAAGAATGTAAAATCCAAGACCATCCGGTGAGAAAACAAATGACGCG